>JAYVVY010000465.1:0-3202 GCA_043786575.1 Ilumatobacteraceae bacterium | reverse complement strand
CTCGTCGCGCAACGCAAGCACGCAGAGCTCCATCCACAGCTTCCAGTCGTAGTGATGCAGCATCGCCTCCACCAGCACGCGCAGCCGTTCGCTGGCTGTGGCCTTCGTCTCCGCCTTCGCGGTGTAGCGAGTATGGAACTCCTGCTCTCGAAGCCGAAGCGCCTCAGCCAGCAGGCCGTCCTTGCCATCGAACCAATACAGAATCGCCGCAGGGCTGGTGCCCGCAGCCTTCGCGATGTCGACGACTCGCGAGTTCGCGTAGCCGCGTTCGGACAGCACTTCGGCGGCAGCAGAAAGGATCTGCGCCTTGCGAACATGGTCGAGTCGGGGTCGCGGCATCGCAGCAGATCCAATCCTGAATGTATATTTAGTCTATGACGTTCGTCGCCGTGACTGGAGGTGGAAGCCGCGCCGCCGAGTGGGCCACTCGGTTCCTCGCCTCTGGTCTCGATGTGGTGGTGGATGATTCCACACTTTGCGATGCCGTTGCTGCGTTGTGGCCAAGCTCGCAACGATTGGGCCTCTTTCCTGGCGCCAGTCTGGACCGTCTCCGCGTCGCGACCGGCCCTGAAGACGTGTGCGCGGCGACGTTCATTCAAGTGGTCGCCGGTGATGCACGGACGGGTGCCGGGCTCGTCGCAACGGAGGCAACTGGTCGCGGTTGTTCCCCTATCCATCTGCTCCCGCTAGTGGAAGTCGACGGCCCGCAGGCCACCGAACTCGCCGCGTTCTATGAGTCGCTCGGCATGGAGCCGCTAGGGCCCGACGTCGGCGCTCATGAACGGTGGCAGCTGGGTGACGGCCTTGTGGCGCTGACCGACGGAGACCCCGACGCACTGATCGCCGTCATGCGTTCGTTGCGAGCGGCCAACACCGGCGCTGGTCGGGCGCTGGCCCACCACGAGAGCGTGCGGTTTGCGACCGGACAGCGTGCATGGCAGCCGGGCGAGGTCGTTACTGCACCGCTCGCGCTCTACAACACTCCCGTCGAGGCGGATTGGGTGGACTACAACGGCCACATGACCGAGGCGGCGTACCTCACCGCCGCCGGCTGGGCCAGCGATGCACTCTTTCGCTACATCGGTGATGACGAGGCGTACCGGGCAGCGGGCCACAGCTTCTACACCGTTGAGACCCATATCCATTATCTGCTCGAGGTCGATGTGCACGAGCCCATCGCCTTCACCACACAGCTGTTGGGTGTCGACTCCAAGCGGGTGCATCTGATCCACACCATGATGCACGGCGACACCGGCGCAATCCTGTGCACTGCCGAGCAGATGTTGGTACATGTCGACATGGCAGCTGGCCGTTCGGTCGCCATCCTTCCCGGCGTCGCGGCTGCGCTCGCCGCCATCGCCGCTGCGCACGCGGACCTCCCGATTCCTTCCCAGGTCGGCAGCGTCATGCGCTTGCCGGCGGCACGAGCCTGACCCGAACGAGCTACAGGAGCACATATGGATTTCGAACTGTCTGACGAACACCAAATGATCGTCGACACCGTCCGTTCCTTCACCGAGAAGGAGCTGATGCCGCACGAGTCGGTGGTCGAACAGCTTGGCGATGTGCCGCCGGAACTGGTGCAGCAGATCAAGCGGCGGGCGCTGGACGCGGGGCTCTACGCAGCCAACATGCCCGCCGAGCTAGGCGGCGGCGGGCTGGACAGCTTCGGCACCACGCTGGTTGACCGCGAGTTCGGCGCCACCTCGTACGCACTGCAGTACATCGTGGCGCGCCCCTCCAACATTCTGCGGGCGTGCCAGGGCGACCAGATCGAGCAGTACCTGCTGCCCACCATTCGCGGTGAGCGGGTGGATTGCATGGCGATGAGCGAGCCCGACGCGGGCAGCGACGTACGCGGCATGAAGTGCAACGCCGTGCGCGATGGTGACGACTACGTGATCAACGGTGTCAAGCACTTCATCAGCCACGCCGATCTTGCCGACTACGTGATTCTCTTTGCCGCCACCGGCGAGGAGGAAACCAGCCGCGGCCCGAAGAAGCGCATCACCGGGTTCCTTGTCGACTTCGGCACTCCGGGCTGCGAAGTGGTCGAGGGGTACAAGTGCGTGTCCAACCGTGGCTACCACAACCTCATCATCAACTTCGACAATTGCCGGGTGCCCGCCAGCAGCATCCTCGGTGAGGAGCACCGCGGTTTCGATGCCGCCAACCAGTGGCTGGGCAGCACCCGTCTACAGGTCGCTGCCGTGTGCGTCGGTCGCGCCCGCCGCGCTCTGGGCATCGCCACCGAGTGGGCCGCCACCCGCGAGCAGTTCGGTCAGCAGATCGGCAAGTTCCAGGGTGTCTCGTTCAAGCTGGCCGACATGCGCACGCAGCTGGAGGCAGCGGAGTTGCTGACATTGCGTGCCGCGTCTCTCGATGCCAAGGGCAAGGCCACCGACGAGGACATGGCGATGGCGAAGGTGTTCTCCAGCGAGATGTGCCAGTTCGTCACCGACGAGGCGATTCAGATTCTCGGCGGGATGGGCTTGATGGACGAGCTGCCGCTGGAGCGCATGTGGCGCGACACGCGCGTCGACCGCATCTGGGATGGCACCAGCGAGATCCAGCGTCACATCATCTCCCGCTCGATGCTGCGCCCCTTCGGCGCCTAGTGGTCGAGGTTGGGCCGCCAGCTGTCCGATCCGAATCCGGCGCCGCTGGCCTCGAGCGCGCCAGCGAGGCGGAATGCGGTCACGTCGTCGTAGGGACGTGACACGACCTGCACGCCGGTGGGAACGCCGTTGGGAGCGAGACCAGACGGGACGGACAGCACTGCACAGCGGCTGAGGATGTTGAAGGGCAGCGTCATCGCGCCGAGGATGTTGTGGCTGACCATGGCGCCGCCCACTTCCATTTCGCCCAGGTACGGCTGGCCGGCGATGTAGCCCGCGGTCGCCATTGTCGGGCACAGCAACGCGTCCGCGCGCTCGAAGATCTGCCCGACGGGTTCCCACAACTGACCTTCCAATTCGAGACCCTCGTAGAAGCCCAGTCCTGGTGCATTCGTCTCTGCTGCGAACGCCCGGGTGTAGTCGCTGAGCAGCTCGCCATGCGCGTCGTCGACGGCAGCGATTCCCGCCGCCATGATCGTGGCGAAGTGCGCCTGCGACGCAGCCCAGATCTGTGCAACCGTCCACGGCAGCGTCACCTCCTCGACGATGGCGCCGGCTGCTGCCAGCGCCGCTGCCGCCGCACG
>JAYVVY010000464.1:0-8465 GCA_043786575.1 Ilumatobacteraceae bacterium | reverse complement strand
TTCCTCGCGTTCAACGCGTTGGGCATGCTCGATCTCGCCGACGTGTCGTCGCTGCTGCACACTGCAGAGGTGCACGAACCGAACCCAGCCGCCCGTGATCAGATGCGTCACGCTCTGGCACGCCACGCAGCACTTCATCCGTCTCTCTAAGAGGAGCCACTCATGGGCCTGTACCCCTACGCAGATCGTTACACCGTTACCCGCAGCTTTCCGACGAAGGGCCGCGCCCGGGCCGATGTGCTCGCCGAGATCGAGGCGATGTCACAGCTGGAGGACTCGCCGTACCACGAGGGCAAGATCAGCGGCAGCGTCTACAGCGGCGACGAAGAGCACTACGAATTCCTCAACGAGGTGTTTGGCCACTACAGCCACGCCAACGTCTTGCAGCGCGACATGTACCCCAGCGCGACGCGCTTCGAAGGCGAGATCATTGCGATGACAGGCGACATGTTGCATAGCCCCGGAGCGGAGGCGGGCGGCCCGTTCGGCGTGCTCACCAGCGGTGGCACCGAGAGCCTGATGAACCCGCTGTTGGTGTACCGCGAGTGGGGTCGAGAGCGCGGGATCACGCAACCCAATGTGGTGATGCCCGAGACGGCTCACCCAGCGTTGGACAAGGGTGCGCATTACTTCGGCATCGAACTGCGCAAGGCGGCTGTGACGGATCAGTTCATCGCCGACATGGACTCGGTGAGGTCCCTGATCGACGAGAACACGGTCGCCCTCATTGGCTCGGCTGGCACGTACCCGCACGGGCTGATCGACCCGATCGAGGAACTCTCCGACCTGGCACTGGAGCGCGGCATCAACCTGCACGTCGACGGTTGCCTCGGCGGCTTCATCTTGTCGTGGGGGCAGGACCTCGGGTGCCCGGTGCCGACGTTCGACTTCCGCCTTCCGGGCGTGACGTCGATGAGCGCCGACACACACAAGTACGGCTTCGGCCTGAAGGGCAGCAGTGTGCTGCTGTATCGCACGGCCGAGCTGCGGCGGCTGCAGTACTTCATCGTGCCCGACTGGTCGGGCGGCCTCTACACGTCGCCCGGCATGAGCGGATCGCGCTCGGGTGGCATCATTGCCACCGCGTGGGCGGCACTAGTCACGCTTGGCCGCGAGGGCTACATGGCCATCGCTGGCGACATCTTCCGCACCGCTGCGGCGCTTCGGGCCGCGATCGAGGGCGTGCCCGAGTTGCGTGTACTAGGTGACCCGTTCTTCAACGTGGCGTTCACTACCACCAAGGAGAGCGGCCTCGACATCTTTGTGGTCAACGACTACCTGGCCTCGCAGAAGTGGCGGATGAACGGTTTGCAGCGCCCGGCCGCGCTGCACTTCTGCGTGACGCGTCCGAACACGCAGGAGGGTGTGGTCGAGCGCTTCGCGGCAGATCTGGCTGCTGCTGTCCAGTACGCCAAGGACAAGGTGGGCACCCCCGCCAAGTCCGGTGCCTTCTACGCCGGCGGCGTGACGCGCGAGCAGATCGCCTCTGGCATGTCCTGGTGGCTCGACGCCACCCAATCCCTCCCGCCCGCCTGATCGCGCGCGTTGACCCGAAAGACTTGGTCGCCCATTTGTGATGGGATTCACGTGGCCTGGTAGCTTCGTGCCCGATGTCTGACTTCCTGCGCGACTACCTCAACGTGGTGTGGTTCGGTGCCATTGCCGTGGTGCTGGCCAGCCTGCTGCTGGGCATCTCGGCAATTCTGCGGCCGAACAAGCCCTCGGCCGAGAAGAACATGGCGTACGAGAGCGGCGTCAACCCGGTGGGTGACGGTTGGTCGCAAAGCCAGGTCCGCTACTACATCTTCGCTCTGCTCTTCGTGGTTTTCGATGTGGAAGCTGTCTTCATCTTCCCGTGGGCCACCCAACTCGAGGTCTACGGCTTGTTCGGCCTCGCTGAAATGGGCATTTTCGTCTTCGTCCTGCTCCTTGGCCTCGTGTACGCGTGGCGCAAGGGCGTCTTGCGCTGGGTGTAACCACATGGGTCTTGTCGACAAAGGGCGCTTGCCCAAACCTCTCACGTCACTGTTCAACCTGGGCCGTTCCTACAGCCTGTGGGTGTACCAGTGGGGCTTGGCCTGCTGCGCCATCGAAATGGGCGCCGCCTTTGGCTCCCCGCGCTACGACGTCATGCGCCTCGGCGTTATCCCGCTGCCGGCCAGCCCCCGCCAGGCCGACCTGGTGGTCATCTCCGGCACCGTCACCGACAAGATGGCGCCCAGTATCAAGCGCCTCTACGAGCAGATGCCAGAGCCGAAGTACGTCATCAGCATGGGCTCGTGCGCCAACTGCGGCGGCCCCTACTGGGACAGCTACTCAGTCACCAAGGGTGTCGACCAGATCATTCCGGTAGATGTCTACGTGCCCGGCTGCCCGCCGCGGCCAGAGGCACTTTTGGAGGGTGTGGTGCTGCTGCAGCAGCGCATCAAGAACGAAGACATGGGCGCGCGTTGGCGCGGCGAAGGCCACAAGAACATTGCCACCGTCGCCGCCGAGCGTGCACCAATCGTCGTCGGGGGTGGCCCCATTGAGTGATGCAACGCCGAACGACACGCAAGCCCCCCTCGCGCTCCCAGGCGACGCACTCCGCGAGGGCGTCGTCACCGCATTACGCGACGCCCTGGGCGACGCGCTGCTCGACAGCCTGATCAAGCCGAACGACGACATCTGGGTTCGCGTCAGCGCCGAGGCGTGGCAGCAGGCCGGCCTGGTACTTCGCGACGTGGTGGGCTGCGACTACTTCTGTTTCCTGTCCGCCATCGACTGGATGCCCAGCCCGTTCGGCCGCAGCGAAGACGACCCGTCGGCGCCGCCCGTCGAGCGCGACATGTCCATCAAGCAGGGCTACACCGGTGGCGATACTCGCATGCAGGTACTCGCTCGCGTTAGTTCCATCGGCAAGCACTTCGGCGTCACCATCAAGGCCGATGTGCCCGACGACGCGCCGATGATCGACACCTGGATTCCC
The DNA here is from genome assembly GCA_043786575.1 of Ilumatobacteraceae bacterium. Taxonomy (GTDB): domain Bacteria; phylum Actinomycetota; class Acidimicrobiia; order Acidimicrobiales; family Ilumatobacteraceae; genus UBA668. Next base: position 5,497 of record JAYVVY010000464.1, on the reverse strand, counting down.
GTGTACGCGGGCGCCAACTGGCACGAGCGCGAATGTCACGAGATGTTCGGCATTGGCTTCCAGGGGCACCCAGACCTGCGCAACATGTACCTGCCCACGGACTTCGAGGGGCACCCGCTACGCAAGGACTTCCCGCTGCTGGCACGTCTGGTCAAGCCGTGGCCTGGCATCGTGGATGTGGAACCATTGCCCGGTGGCGACGATGAGGAAGAGGTCGCAGAGTGACTGATATCGCCGATCGTCAGAAGCTCAGCTACATCGCCGCGCAAGCGGCCGATGCCCGGTTGAACGTCGAGCTGGAAACCGAGGGCATGACCCTCAACATCGGCCCGCAGCATCCAGCCACGCACGGCACCCTGCGGATCATCGTCCGTCTCGACGGCGAGCAAGTCATCTGGGCCGAACCCAGCGCTGGTTACATGCACCGCGGCTACGAGAAGCTCACCGAGGTCCGCACCTTCCCTCAGGTCACGGCGCTCGTCAACCGCATCGACTGGCTGGGCAGCTTCGCCAACGAAGTTCCATTCATCCTCGCCGCCGAGAAGCTGATGGACATTGAGGCGCCGCCGCGTGCCCAATGGATTCGCACCATCTTGTTCGAACTCAGCCGCATTGCGAACGTCAGCCTGTTCTTGGGCGATCTCGGGGTGCAGCTCGGTGCCATCACTCCGGTGTTTATGGCTTTCCGCGATCGCGAATACGTGCTCAACCTGATCGAGAGCGCCACCGGCGGCCGCTTCCACCCCAACTTCGACCGCATCGGCGGCCTCAAGGACGACCTGCCCGAGGGCTGGCTCACCGAGACCAAACAGGTGATGAAGAAGCTGCGCAACTTCTGCGACGAGATCGAAAACCTGCTGTTCGGTAACGAGATCTTCCAGAGTCGGTTGCGCGGCATCGGTGTCATTCCCGCCGAGGTGGCCAAGCAGTACGGCCTCTCCGGCGCCAACCTGCGCGCCAGCGGCGTGGACTGGGACCTACGCCGCGACCAGCAACTGCCGCTGGCCTACGACAAGGTCAACTTCAAGGTCTGGACCCACCCTGATGGCGACAGTTTCGCCCGCTGCTGGATCCGCCTGCAGGAGACGCGTGAGGCCACGCTCATCGTCGACCAATTGATCGACGGCATTCCCTCTGGCCCGGTGATGGCCAAGGTGCCCCGCATCATCAAGGTGCCCGAAGGCGAAGCCTGGGTCAGCACCGAGAACCCGCTTGGCGAAATGGGTTACTACGTGGTCAGCAAAGGCGACCTGGGCCCGTTCCGCGTCAAGATTCGCTCGGCCAGCTTTAACAACATCTCGATCGTTCCGTGGGTGTTGCGCGGCGTGTACGTGCCCGACGTCATCTCCATCCTCGCGTCGTTGTACTTCATCCTCGGAGACATCGACAGATGATCTTCGCTGTCGACCTCCCGTACTGGGCGCAATCGTTGCTGCGCGTACTCGGTGGCACCGTTGCGGTGCTGTTGCCCGCGGGCACCATCGTGTACTTGTTCCTGTTCAAGATGATGTCGTTCATGCAGAGCCGCCTCGGCCCGATGGAAGCTGGCCCCTACGGCAGCATGCAGCTGTTCGCCGAAGTAGGTAAGTGGCTGCAAAAGGAAGACATCGCTCCGGAGCGTGCGGACCTCAAGGTCTTCCGAGCGGCGCCGATCGTGGTGCTGATGAGCACGTTCCTGCTGGTCGCAGTGGTGCCCTTCGGCCCCGACGCCTACTTCACCAACTTCGACGCTGGTGTCTTCTACCTGCTGGCGGTCAGCAGCATCTCCACGCTGGGCATCTTGATGGCCGGCTGGTCCAGCGCCAACAAGTACTCGCTGCTTGGCGGCCTGCGCGCCGCCGGCCAGCTGATTGCGTACGAACTGCCGATGGTGTTGGCGGTGCTCGGTGTCGTGATTCAGGCCGGTTCGATGAACCTGCAGACCATCGTGATCAAGCAGAACAGCGACAGCATCTTCGGCTGGAACGGCCTCGGCTATCCCTACATCGTCACGCAGTTCGTGGCCTTCCTGGTGTTCATGATCGCCGTGCAGGCCGAGCTGACGCAGACCCCGTTCGACATGCCGATCGCCGAGTCCGAACTGGTCTCGGGGTACATGACCGAGTACAGCGGCTTTCGCTTTCTCATGTTCTTCATCGCCGAGTTCGCAACCGCCGGCGTATTTGCTTTCATCGCCAGCGTGTTGTTCCTGGGCGGTTGGGGTGTGCCGTTCGCATGGTTCGGCTGGGACGACATCACCCAGGTTGACAACTGGATGAACGTCGCCGGTCCGCTCATCATGTTCACCAAGATGATGGTGCTCACCGCCATCATCATGTGGGTGCGGTTCAGCTACCCGCGTTTCCGTGAGGACCAATTGCAGCGCTTTGCGTGGAAGGTGCTCATTCCCGTGTCGCTCGTCAACATCATGCTCACCGCAATCTTCAAGGTGGCCTTCTAATGGCGAAGCCGCAAGTTCCCGGCCTGATCAAGGGCCTCGGCGTCACGCTGGGCACGATGATGCAAACCGTCAAGCCCAAGAAGCTCGGTGGCGGTGCCGCGACGGTGCAGTATCCGCACGAGAAGGAGACACCCCCCATCCGTGCGCGCGGCGTCATTGCCCTACGCGAAGACAACTGCACCTCGTGCATGCTCTGCGTGCGCAGCTGCCCGGACTGGTGCATCTACATCGAGGCCCACAAAGAACTGGCACCACCGCGGCGCGCCGGTGGCGCACCGCGCAAGGTCAACAAGGTCGACCGTTTCGACATCGACTACGCGCTGTGCATGTACTGCGGTATCTGCGTTGAGGTGTGCCCGTTCGATGCGCTCTTCTGGAGCCCGGAGTACGAATACAGCGAGCCCCACATCGCCGACCTGCTGCACGACAAGACCAAGCTTGGTGAGTGGATGGAAACGGTGCCCGAGGCCCCCGCGCTTGAGGCCGGCGCCGAGAAGAAGAAGGGGAAGTGATGCTCGCTTCCGACATCCAGGTCGCCCAAAACATCGGCTTCGGCATCATCGCCGCGATCATGGTCCTCGGGGCCGTCAATGTGGTGCGCAGCAGCAACGTGGTGCACGCTGCGCTCTCGCTGATCGCTGTGATGGCTGGCGCCGCAGCGCAGTATCTGTTGCTCGCTGCCGAGTTCGTGGCGGTCACTCAGGTGTTGGTCTACATCGGTGCCGTCATGGTGCTGTTCCTCTTCGGCGTCATGCTCACACGGGCCAAGTTGGGGAAAGATGTCGACCTCAACAACAAGGGCGGTGCGCTCATCGGAGCGCCTGTAGCGCTGCTGCTGCTGGGCGTGATGTCGTACGTACTGATCAAGGGCTTCGAGGACACCAAGCTGGACCCGAACCTGCCGCAGGCCAGCACCGCAGCGCTCAGCGACACCATCTTCTCCGTCTACGCACTGCCCTTCTGGGCGCTGTCGTTCGTGTTGCTCGCCGCCGTCATCGGCGCAATCGTGCTGGCCAGGAAGGACTGACCGATGCTCATCAACCAGTTCCTCATCCTGGGCGCGGTGCTGTTCTGCATTGGCGTGTACGGCGTGATCTCGCGCAAGAACGCCGTGCTTGTGCTGATGAGCATCGAGTTGATTCTCAACTCGGTCAACATCAACCTGCTGGCATTCGACCGCCTGTGGGGCGGTCAGCTCGACGGCCAGGTGTTCGCGCTCTACATCATCGCGGTGGCCGCAGCAGAAGTCGGCGTGGGCTTGGCCATGGTGCTGCTGATCTTCCGCAACCGCAAGACGATCGCGCTCGACGACCTGTCGGAAATGAAGGGCTGAGGCATGCTCGCTGAAGAGACTGGGGCAGCGGTGCATGCCGCCGGCTGGTTCCTCGAACACGCGTGGCTGATCCCTGTCATTCCTGCAATCGCGTTTTTCCTGATCATCGGCATCGGCAAGCGCCTGCCTCGCGGCGGCAGCGAGATCGGTATCGCCAGCATGGTGGCCTCGCTGGTCATCGCCAGTGGCACGGCCTACCAATGGATCCAGCTCGTTGGCAGCACCGAGCACGCCGAGGCAGTGACCAAGTCGTGGACTTGGTTCAAGATCGGCGACCTCGAGATCAGCATCGGTTCCCGCATCGACGGGCTGTCGATGATGTTGCTGTTCCTCGTGGCGTTCATCTCATCGCTGGTGCAGATCTACTCCACCGAGTACGTACGCGGCGATCGTCGGTTTACACACTTCTTCGCCGCCCTCACCCTGTTCTCCGCCGGCATGCTCACGATGGTGTTGGCCCCCAACATGGTCCAGCTGATTCTTGGCTGGGAGATCATGGGCCTGTGCTCTTTTATGCTCATCGGGCACTGGTGGGAAGAACGGGCCAACAGCGAGGCAGCCCTCAAGGCGTTCTGGACGGTTCGTGTCGGCGACATGGGCCTACTCGTCGGCACCGCGATGCTGCTGTCCATCTTCGGCACGCTCGACATCACCGAGATCAATGCAAAGGCGGCCGAGTTCGCCGGCGACCACAAGATGCTGATGTGGGCCGCAGTCGCGCTGTTCATCGCGTGCATCGGTAAGAGCGGCCAGTTCCCGTTGCACACCTGGCTGCCAGACGCCATGGCAGGCCCTACGCCTGTCAGTTCGCTGCTGCACTCCAGCACGATGGTGGTGGCCGGTGTGTTCCTGGTGGCTCGTCTTTACCCGGTATTCCACACCGGCCTCGAGATCAACGTCGCTGGTAACCACTTCAACCTGATTGCGGTGATCGGCGGTATCACCATCCTGATTGCCGCCGCCCTGGCTTTCGTGCAGAACGACATCAAGAAGGTGCTGGCGTATTCCACCGTCAGCCAGCTCGGCTACATGATGATGGGCCTCGGTGTTGGCGCCTGGGTGCCCGCCGTCTTTCACATCTTCACCCACGCGTTCTTCAAGTGCTGCCTGTTCCTGTGTGCAGGGTCGGTTGCCCACACCGGCAGCCACCACAGCTTTGACATGAAGAAAGACATGGGTGGGCTGCGTAAGAAGATGCCCATCACATTTGTCACTTGGATTCTCAGTACCGCTGCACTCTGCGGTGTGCCGTTCTTCAGTGGCTTCTTCTCCAAAGACGAGATCATCGACTCGGCCCACGGCAACCACTACACCGTCTTCTACGTCATCGGTCTCATCGGCGCCTTTATGACCACTGCCTACATGACCCGTGCCACCTACCTCACCTTCTTCGGTGAGGCTCGCGGTGGCGCCGCTCATTTCGTGCACGGCCACGAGGACCACAGCCACGACGAGGCCGCCGACGAGGTGCATGCCGACGATCACTCGGTGCACGCCGGTCACGACGACCACCACGCGCCCATCAACCACGGCAAGCCGCTGGGCTTCGCGCCCGACGACTCGCCGTGGCAGATCACGGTGCCGCTCATCATTCTCGGCGCGCTGGCAGTTGTCTCCGGTTACCTCAACGCTGCGCCCTTCCACTGGGAGTACTTCCACGAATGGCTGCACAGCAGCGTCGGGGTGGAAGTGCCCGAAGCGCCCGTCTTCGAGTGGATCAACGC
>JAYVVY010000463.1:0-13881 GCA_043786575.1 Ilumatobacteraceae bacterium | reverse complement strand
CGGGCTGCGGGCAAGGTCGCCGTGGATGACATCCAGCCGCGTGAGGCCATCGCCGGCAACGGCCAGCGTCCACTCCACACGCGACGGCGGTTCGGCCTCCATCGCCGCGTCGTACAACACGTGCCACGTCTGCACCAGTCGATGCGGCGCATCCAGCACCTCGATGGTCCCGTCGACGGCCGGCTGCCCGGTACCCATCGAGGTTCGGTACGCCGCGCCTGCAACGGGCGGCAGGTCGAAGGCGGTGCCGTGAAAGTACCGGCGGGTGAACGCAGGGTCCAGCAGCGCGTTCCACACCTGCTCGATGGGCGCCTTGATGAAAATGCGGTACTGATGTCGGGTGATGGCCATGTGCTGTCCTGTCGATCTGGCTCTAGGCGATGTTCTGTTCGAGGTCGGTCTGCAAGCCGACCATTGCGTGGGCAAAGGGTTGCGCGTACTTACTGATCCAACGCTGGGCAAGTTGTTGGATGGGAATCGGGTTGAGGAAGTGCAGCTTGGTGCGGCCCTCGCGACGGTTGGTTACCAACGTTGAATACGTGACTATTGAGTCACCTGTCAAGAACAGAATCTTATTCTTGACTGGAATAGTCGGGTATCTCGGTAGCGTTGCGATCACTATCGATTCCGCTGATCAAGGAGTTCCACAATGACCGTTCGTCTCGGCGACACCGCCCCCGACTTCACCGCCCCTACCACCCAGGGCGAGATCAACTTCCACGAGTGGCTGGGCGATTCTTGGGGTGTGCTCTTCAGCCACCCGAAAGACTTCACGCCGGTATGCACCACCGAGCTGGGCTACGTCGCCAAGATCAAGCCCGAGTTCGACAAGCGCAATGTCAAGGTCATCGGCCTCTCGGTGGACAACGTGGAAAGCCACCTCAAGTGGGAGGGCGATATTGGCGAGACCCAGGGCACCCCGGTGAACTTCCCGATGATCGGCGACCCGGACCGCACCGTCGCCAACCTGTACGACATGATCCATCCCAACGCCAGCGACACCATGACCGTGCGCTCCGTGTTCGTGATCGGCCCGGACAAGAAGGTCAAGCTGACCCTTACCTACCCGGCCAGCACAGGTCGCAACTTCGACGAGATCCTGCGAGTGATTGACAGCCTGCAGCTGACCGCTCAGTACAAGGTCGCCACGCCGGCCAACTGGGTTGATGGCGACGACGTGATCATCGGTGGCGCAGTCAGTGACGAAGACGCAAAGGCACTGTTCCCCCAGGGTTGGACCACGGTGAAGCCCTACCTCCGCGTACTGCCCCAGCCCAACAAGTAATTCGCCGCAGCGGGACCACAACCCCGCTCAACAGATCGTCGACGCCCCGCTGCTGCCTCAGGGCCGGTGGGGCGTCGCCGCGCCTGGCGTCTCATACCCGGTGTCAGCGCTTCCAGGGTGGGCGGTTTTCCTTGCGCATCACAAAGCGCAGGCCGCTCCATACATCGTCGATGGCGCAGACCTTATTGTCGACCCACCCAGTCTTCAGTAGCGTTGCGCGCAACACATCCTCAGTGATGTCGGTGGGTGCGCCGCTGGACTTTTTCGGCCACGCCACCCATACGCCACCGGCGGGCTGGGCGGCATCGGTCAGTGACTTCCACTCGTCTCGCAGCGTGTTCTTCTCGGTGTAGAAGGCCACGATGACGTCGATCGGCGGCATCAGCGTGTGCTGCCAGATGGCTTCGCCAGTGTCGCCGAGCGCGGCCATGAAGGTGGGCGGCGCGTGCAGCACTGTGAACACGACGTCGCCAACGATGCCGAGCTTCTTGTTCAACGGAGTACCCGAATACCCGGCGCTCATTTCAACCCACTGCTGCACATGACTCGGTCGACCTCGATCTCGATCACGACCCGATCGTCGCGAACCTTTGGTTGACGGTAGCGCTGCGCGTAGGCGGCAACTGCCTGTGCCACCGTTGCGTCGTCATCCAACAAGCGCACGGGGCCTTCGAAGGTCACCCAACGGGCTCCATCGATCTGCGTCACCGATGCTCTGCCACCGCGGCGAGCATTGCGGGCCTTCACCGACGGGGCAAACGTGATGACTCTCACGAGACCGCTCGCGAGGGTGAATCCGACGGGTACTGCGTGCGGCGAACCATCGGCCCGCTGTGTCGCCAAGACGGCCAAGTGTCGCTCGGCGATGAACTCGCCCAAAGCTGCCGATAGGTCATTCATCCGTCGGCTGCTATCGCAGTCAGGATGCCAACCCGAGTTGCACGCCACGCGGGAACGACGGCAGCCAGTACGCCAGCACCGAAGGCAAGCACCATGATCCACACGATGCTGGCGACCGGAATTGAGAACTCCGTCAGCCCCTGATCGCGCAGCGCAATGATGACGACGTAGCCAAGCACGAGACCCATCATCACACCGACGGCGGCACCGTAGAGCGACGTGATCACACTCTCCCAGCGCACCGTGGTACGCACCTGAGCGCGGGTCATGCCAACGGCGCGCAGCAGCCCAGTTTCGCGGCGCCGCTCGTAGACCGCGAGCAGCAGGGTGATGACGATGCCGAACAACGCAATCAGGACGGACAGCATCAGCAAGCCGTAGATGAACGCGAGGCTGCGGTCAATGATGTCCGCGCGGCTGGCGATGAACTCCTGCTTGTTTTGCAACTCACCGATGCCGTAGTCGTCGACCACACCCTGCACGACTCCTCGGAACTGGCCCTCAGACACATCGGGCGAACGAGTCACCGACACGATGCCTGCAGGCGCAGCGATGCTGGTGCCCAAGAACGTGTCGCGGTGGTACGTACGCGAGGGAATGAAATCACTGCTCTCGTAGATCCCTTGCACCGTGAGGGGTACGTCCACACCGTCGATGAACAGCACCAGCTCGTCACCCAACGCCAGGTCCTTGCTCTTCGCATCGCCTTGACTGATCAGCACACCCTGCGTTGTCAGCGCGGCCATCGAGCCTTCGACGAATGTCAGATTGACCAGGCCCTCAGCTGTCACCGGGTTGATCACTGCACCGGGGGCACCCTGGCCGTCGGCGGTGGCAACAAACGCGAACCCGAGGCCGCTGGCGGTGCCGACCTCCGGCAACTCGTTGAGCTGATCGACCAGTTCCTGGCTGAAGCTGAGACTGCCGCCGTTGGTGGAGTTGATGACGTACTCCCCCTGGAACGTGGCGCCCACCACATCACTGATCTGCGCCTTGATGGAGGCGGCGAACACCGACGCGCCGGTGACCAGCGCAACGCCCAGGAGCACCGGCGCCGCGGTACGGGCCGTGCGCCGCGGGTTGCGCTGCACGTTGCCTCGCGCCATCGTGCCGGTGACACCCCGGAAGCGCTGCACCGGCGCACCGATGAAGCGAGCGATGGGTCGGGCCAGCACCGGGCCTAACAGCAGCAGAGCGGCGAACAAGCCGACAACACCGACTGCAAGCAGCACCGCATCGGCACCGGCCATCACGCCCACGATGGACGCGACGCCGATGATGGCTGCGATGCCGGCCCACACCACGCGCCGACGAACTGAACCGACCTTTTCCAAGATCGCGTCGCTCATCGCCGCGACCGGCGGAATGCGGCCGGCGCCGATGGCCGGCCCAACCGCAGCCAGGACCGTGGCGAACGTTCCGGCAAGCAACGTGATAACGATCGTTCGCACCTCGATAGCAAGTCCTCGAGCGGGAATCACGTAGTCGAACGCGTTGAGGAGCGCCTTGATGCCGCTCGCCAGACCAATGCCGCCCAGCAAGCCGATCAGCGAGCCGAACAGGCCGACGAACCCCGCTTCGATCATCATCGACCATGTGATCTGTCGACGGCTGGCGCCCAGCGCCCGCAGCAGTGCATTCTCCCGCTGGCGTTGGGCGGCGGTGATGGAGAAGACGTTGTAGATCACGAACATGCCGACACCGAGCGCGATGAACGAGAAGATCGCAAGGAAGATGGTGAGGAAGCTGAGGCTCTTCTCAATCTCGGTCTGCGTTTGGGCGGTGATCTCGGCGGAGGTCAGCGTCTCGGCCACCTCCGGGTCAAGCGTGTCGCGCAGACGTTGCACCAACACATCGGGCGCCACCGAGCCGTCGCCTTTCACCAACACCGCGTCGATGAAACCGGGCTTGGCAATGAAGTCCTGTGCCGTCTGCTCGTCAAACAACGCCCAGGTGGCATTGCCGGGCGAGATGATGTTGTCGAACTCGACGATGCCGATCAACGTGAACGTGCGCGAGCCGCCTTCGGCGTTGACCTTCACTTCGTCGCCCAGCGCGAAACCACCGTCGGCAGCGGTGATGGTGTCGAGCACCACCTCGCTGCCACCGAGCGGCAGACGTCCGGCGGCTAGCCGCCAGAGGGACAGGTCACCGGCCTCGATGGCGGCACCGAATGTTGGGGCTGTCGGGCGCTCGATCGGTTCGCCGTCCTTGCCAATGACGACTGCATCGCCCTGGACGACAGGCTGCGCCTCGCCAACTCCGGGCACCGCTCTCACATCCTCCAACACCGCGACGGGCAAGCGGTCGCGTCGCTCAAGGCCGAACAAATTCTCAACCGAGTTACTGCTCTGCACGTACCCATCGACGCGCTCGTAGACGTCGGCAAACAACGCGTCGAAGGTTCGTTCGATGGTGTCGCGGAAGATGAACGTGCCGGAGAGGAACGACGTGCTGGCAACGATGGCGAGCGCGGTCAGCAGCAACCTCGGCCATCGGGCCAGCACACTTCTCAGTGCCAAACGGAACATGCGGTCAACCTTCCCGTTGCCCGGCTGGCGTGCACACGGCGGAGATCACGTCGTCGCAATCGCGGTCAACATGTCCGCGTTGGCTGCCTTGTACGCCGGAATGAACGCAGCGAGTGCCGACAGCACCAAGGCGATGATCGATGCGGCCAGAATGGTGGGCATCGGCAGCGAGAAAACGCTGAGACCCTGATCCTCGAACGCCTTGACAATGATCCAGCCCAGGGTGACCCCCAGCGCCGAGCCGAGGATGACCCCCACGACACCGGTGATCATGCTCTCCCACAACACGCTGCTGCGCACCTGGCGCTTGGTCATACCCACTGCTCGCAGCAAGCCCAGCTCTCGCCGCCGCTCGTACACGGCCAGCCAGAGGGTGATGACAATGCCGATGACCGCAATGAAGATGGACATGCCCAGCAGCGCATAGATGAAGTTGAGGAACGTGTCGATCTGGCCGCTCTGCTCGTCGATGTAGCTGTCGCGGCTCTGCAGCTTTGCCGTCGGGTAGCCATCGACCACCGCGGCTAGTGCCGCCGTGTTGTCCGCCGTGACTCCGTCGTTGGTACGCACGAAGACGGCAAGGTCAAACACCGGCACCGACTGGCCGTCGAACAGGGAACGATCAACGATCAGGTTCCCAAAGACATCGTCGTCGAAAATGCCTCCAACGGTGAGCGGCAGTTCGGTGCCGTCGAGCAGCTTGATGGTGACGGGATCGCCAACAGCGAGACCGTCGCGCTGCGCCTTGTCAACGGAATAGAGGATGGTGCTGGTGTCGAGCTGGTCGAACCCGCCACTGACGAACGTCAACTGCAGCACCGCCTGTGCATCGGCGGGCGCCACTGCCAGCACGCCTTTCGAGCCAAATTGGCCATCCTTCATCACGAGCACCTGTGTGGCAGCCAAGCCCAGTGCATCTCCAACACCGGTGGCTTTGATGTCAGCAGCAACGGTGGGCGGAATGCCGAGGCCACCATTGCCCTGTTCCGGAGAGACCACGTAGTCGGAGGAGAAGGACTCACCGATGATCTTGCGAGTGCTCTCCTTGGCAGAGGACCCGAGGGTGGCGACGCCGATCAACAGCGACAAACCAACAGCCAGAGCGCCGGCGGTGAGCGCCGTGCGCTTCGGATTGCGCGCGGCATTGCGACTACTCATCGTGCCGGCTGGGCCGCGTAGCTTGGTGAGCAACGGACCCGCAGCGCGGGCCACCGGTGCCGCCACGAACGGCCCGAGCGCGATCAGCGCGACGAACAGGCTTGCAACGCCTAGACCGAGCCAGTTTGCATTGCCCCGCAGGCCGAGGGTCACGGCGATTCCTGCGATCAAGACCGCAATGGCACCGATCACCTTGCGGCGCAACGAGACTGAGGTGCGATCGACAGCGACATCGCGCATGGCTGCCAGCGGAGGCACTCGCCCTGCGCGGAGGGCCGGAGCAATTGCGCACACCAACGTGACCAGGACACCGACGATCATCGTGATCACGAAGCCCGAAGCACCGATCACCAGCGGTGTGTCCGTGGGGCCGAAGCCAGCCTTGCGCAAGATCCAGAGGATGCCGGTCGCCAGCCCGAGACCGCCAAGGCAACCGAGCGCCGAGCCACCGACACCGACGACCGTCGCCTCGACGAACATCGAGCGGGTGACCTGTGCTCGGCTGGCGCCGATGGCCCGCAGCAATGCATTCTCCTGTTGGCGCTGCGCGGCCGAAATGCTGAAGACGTTGTAGATGATGAAGCTGCCGACAAAGATCGCGATCAACGCAAACGCTGAAAGGAACAGGGTGATGAATCCGAGGCTCTCCTGAACGGCACTCTGGTTCTCCTTCGTGATCTCGGCGCCGGTGAGCACCTCGATCTCAGCGTCGCCGATGGCCTTCTCGATACTCGCCGCGAGGGCCGGATCGCTGATGGACCCATCGCTGCGCACCACGATGTTGTCGACCTTCGTCGAGTCGCCGATGACGAACTCCTGGGCGGTCGCCAAGTCGAACAGCGACCAGCTAGCGGCACCCGAGGTGTCGTTACCGGCGAACCGAGCCGTGCCAACCACGGTGAAGTCGCGGGGTTGGCCAATGGTGGTGATGCTGACGGTGTCGCCAACCGCGACCTTTGCGGCCTTTGCAGACGCAAGATCGAGCACCACCTCGGTGGCGCCGGCCGGTGCACGGCCTTCGTTGATGGTCCACGGAGAACCGTCGATATCAATCCAGGCACCCGCGAACTTCGGCGGGCCATCCTGACCAAGCACCTTGCCGTCGTACGCCACAGTGGCGCTGCCGAAAACGTCGCCGCTCGCTGCGCTGACCCCGGGAACAGCCGCAACCGAATCAATCAACGCCAGATCGATGCGGTCACGAGTCTCCTCGCCGAAATCGCCTTCGATGACATTGGACGACCGCACATAGGCATCGGTGCCCGCATACGCATCGGCGAAGATGGCGTTGAAGCTGCCCTTGATGGTGTCGGTGAAGACAAACACGCCGGAAAGGAAGGCGGTGCCGGCAATGACCGCCAGTGCCGTCAGGACAAGCCGACCCTTACGGCTCCAGATGTTTTTGAGACTGAGTCTGAACATGACTCATTCACCAAAGCGCTTCATGCGGTCGAGAACCTTCTCGGCCGTCGGTTCGGTCATCTCATCGACGACCTTGCCGTCAGCCAGGAAGATGACACGGTCGGCATAGCTGGCCGCATTTGGGTCGTGGGTCACCATCACGATGGTCTGACCCAGCTCACGTACGGCAAGCCGCATGAAGTCAAGAATCTCGGCGCCGGTGCGGCTGTCCAGGTTGCCGGTGGGCTCGTCGGCGAAGATGATGGTGGGCTGACTTGCCAGAGCGCGCGCAACGGCCACCCGCTGCTGCTGACCACCGGAGAGCTCGCTGGGTCGATGCTGGAGACGATCGCGTAGGCCGACCGTGTCGATGACCCGATCGATCCACGCCTGGTCGCCCTTGCTGCCGCCGAGCAGCAGGGGCAGATTGATGTTCTCTTCTGCCGTCAAGGTGGGAACGAGGTTGTACGCCTGGAAGATGAACCCCACAGCGGTGCGACGCAGCTCGGTGAGTTGCTTGTCATTCAGCGTGGCCAGGTACGTCCCGCCGATGTACACAGCTCCGTCGGTCAGCGCATCGAGGCCTGCCAAGCAGTGCATCAGCGTGCTCTTGCCGGAACCCGACGGGCCCATGATGGCGGTGAACTTGCCGGTCTCGAACTGCACCGTCACACCGTCCAGCGCGCGCACTTCGCTGTCGCCTCCGCCGTAGATCTTCGATGCCTTGTCAGCGCCGGCGGCCGCCACGAGAGTCTGGGGAAGTGTCATGCACCTGTTGTACCCGGATAGCCACCAGCTTCCATCCCCTTCGAGGGTGACGTGCGTCAGCCGTTCGGCTGATCAAGCGCGACATGCCCGCACCGAAAGGACTAGCTCGGCTGATCTGGGGCACCCGGCGTGACAAGGCCGCTCTCGTAGGCAACCACTACCGCCTGCACCCGGTCGCGTAAGCCCAGCTTTGTCAGCACTCGGCCAACGTGTGTCTTCACGGTTGCTTCACCCAGATACAGGTGCGCTGCGACTTCGCCGTTCGACAGCCCGCGAGCCATGAGCTTCAGCACTTCCAACTCGCGGTCCGTCAGGTCGGCCAAGCCCGGAGCGACCGCGCTGGGGTCGACCGATGGCCGGCGCGACACTTCCTCAATCAGCAGGCGAGTGACGGACGGGGCGAGCAATGCATCGCCGGCTGCGATCACCCGCACAGCATTGATCAACTGGTCGGCGGGCGCATCCTTCAACATGAAGCCGCTGGCCCCGGCGCGCAGCGCCGAGTACACGTAGTCGTCAAGATCAAAGGTAGTCAAGATCAATACCCGCGCATCGCCAGCGGCAGCCACAACATGACGAGTGGCCTCGATGCCGTCCATCACCGGCATGCGAACGTCCATCAGCACCACGTGAGGTGCGCTGCGGGCAACTACCTCGATCGCTTCGCGGCCATCGTCGGCCTCGCCCACCACCGTGATGTCGGCTTCGCTTTCCAGGATCATGCGAAAGCCGGCGCGGACCATCTCCTGGTCGTCGACCAACACAACACGAATCACTGCAAACCCACTGGAAAGACAACGCGCACGCGCCAACCACCGCCAGGCCGCGGACCGGCAGCGAACTGACCATCAAACGCGGCGACGCGCTCGCGCATACCGACCAACCCGAAACCCTGCCCACCTTCGTCGGTGATTGCTGCGGCGGCGCCACGCCCGTCGTCGGTGATCTCCACAGTGAGCGACGAGCCAGCACGCACCAAGGACACGTCGACATGCAGTACCGGCCCAGCGTGGCGGCGCACATTCGTCAGCGCCTCCTGCACGATGCGGAAGGCGCTGACTTCAACGCCAGTGGGCAGATGTTGCAAATCGCCCTGCGAGCGCACCGATACCGGCAGGTCGGTAGCGCCTGTGGCGAGATCTTCGATGGCGGCCAGACTCGGCTGCGGCGCCAAGGACACAGCGCCATTGGTGTCGCGCAGAACGCCCAGGATGCGTCGCATTTCCTGCATCGTCGCCCGCCCGGTTGCCTCTACCGCCTCCAGCGAGGCATCGACGCCATCGGGGCCGGCCAAGAGTTGGCGACGCGCTGCCGCGGTTTGGATCACCATCAGGCTGACGCTGTGCGCCACGACGTCGTGCAGTTCGCGAGCGATGCGAGTGCGTTCTTCCTGCACATGTTGATGAGCGAGCAAGTGACGCTCGCGTTCGGCACGCTCCGCCCGCTCAACCAGTTCCGCCGAGCGCTCTCGCCGGCGGCGCATGTTGTCGCCCAGCAGCACCGCCGCACCGACGATCACCGGCGTGGAAATCAGCGCCTGCCAGGGCGCGTCGCCGTGCAACGTACCAACGACCACGAAGCCGATGACTGCCAGAACCAGCCCGACACCGGATCGCCATAGCTCGTGGCCGCTGCGGTATGCACCCAACGTGTAGGCGCTGATCACAACACCCATCCACCCCGGGCCAGCGGCGTTCATTGCTTCCAAACCCATTTGGCACAGGGTGATAACCAGCAACACCAGCGCCGGCGACCGGCGACGCCACCCAATGGGCAGCGACGCCCCCACAGCCAGCACGGCGCCCAGCACACTGGGGTCGACCACATCTGGGTCGCGGATGGTGAGGTGTGCGATGACCGCCATCATCGTCAACCCAACAGCGAGCAGCCAATCCGCACCCAGCGGGTGGTCGCGTAGCCAGCGAATTGGGTGGCGAAGGGTCATGGCGCGTCAAACGCTAACCGAGCCAACGATTTGTAGCGTCCGTCTCAGGGTGGATGTCGCCTACGCTCCTGGGGTGATCCCGTGTACTGCCTGTGGTTCCGCCATCCCCGCCGGCGCACGTTTCTGCCCCTCGTGCGGTCATTCGGTCGCGTTCGCGCAGCCGGAGGAACGGCGCATCGTCACCATTCTGTTCGCTGACCTCGTTGGCTTCACCGCGCTCGCCGAGCGGATGGACCCCGAGCAGGTGAAGCGCCTCATCGACGCCTGTTTCGAGCGGCTGGTCGATGTGGTCGTCGAGTTCGGTGGCAAGGTCGACAAGATTTTGGGCGACGGCATGCTCGTGCTCTTCGGTGCGCCAGTTGCCCACGAGGACGACCCCGAGCGCGCTGTGCGGGCGGCCTTGCGGATGCAGGCCGCGCTTGCTCACTACGTGTCCATCAGCGAGCTCGCCGGCAGTGGCGACATTCGCATGCGCGTCGGCATCAACACTGGCGAGGTCCTGGTCGGCACGCTTGCGGGCACCGACTACACGGCGATGGGCGACGTAGTGAATACCGCGTCGCGCCTGCAGGCGGAAGCACCCAGCGGTGGCGTGCTCGTCGGTGAAGCCACATACGAACTCACTGCACACACCTTCCGGTACGAAGCCGCTGGGCTGTTGCAGCCACGCGGTCGCGAGCAGGCGATGACGGCGTGGCTCGCGATGGAACCCACCGCACCGCCGGGCAGCCGACGACGCCGACGACGTGAGGTCGGTATCGTCGGACGGCATCCGGAGCTGGCGATGGCCGGTGCCGCGTTGGAGCTGGTGACGCAGAACGGGCGCGGCGTGCTGCTGCACGTCAATGGCGAAAACGGGGTCGGCAAGAGCCACTTCGTCGACGAGGTCATCCGCCGTGCACGCGAGCTGGGCGAGGTGTCCGTGCTGGAGGGCGCCTGTGTGCCGTACGGCGAGGCAAACGTGTGGTGGCCGATTGCCAGCGCCCTCAGCAATTACCTCGACCTCGATACGGGCGTCGCCATTGAAGCGGCTCGCGTCACCGCGTTGGAGCGGGCGCAGCACATGTTCCCATCCATCGATACTGCCGGTGGCGAGCGCCTGGTCGATGTCTTCACGCATCTGCTCGGCTACCCATCGCCAATCGATCGCCTCGACCCGGTCAACGCACGCAACACCATTCATCAGACTGTGGCGATGGTATTGGAAGCGCGGTCGCATCGCGGGCCGATGATCCTCAGCATCGACGACGTGCACTGGGCCGACCCGGTGATGCTCGATCTGCTCGAGCATCTCGTGACCGCGCTCAGCCGCAACTCGTTCCTTCTCATCACCGCCATGCGGCCAGGCCACGATGCGATCTGGCCGCCGCGTTCCGATCGCGGCACCGTCATCGCAATCACACTGCAACCCCTTACCCGGCCCGACACGGAGGAACTGGCGACGGCGCTCCTGGGCGAGGCCCCACGCGACGAGCAGCTGCTGACCGCGCTGTATGAACGCAGTGGTGGCAACCCATTGTTCCTTGCGGAACTGGTGGCGCTCACCGAGGCCGGCGGCGGCCAGCGCGAGCTACCGGATTCCTTGCGCACGCTGATCGCGGCGCGCCTCGACCAATTGACTGGAGAGCAGCGTCAGACGCTGGAGAATGCTGCCGTCCTGGGCACGAGCGGCCCAATCGCCGGTCTGGAAAAGTTCGCCAAGGAGCTGGGCCAGCCCTTCACGCCTTCCGTGCTGCACGAGCTGGACGAGCTGGGATTGATCGAAGTACACGGCCGCCGTTGGGAGTTCCGTAGCGAGTCGGTTCGCGATGCCGCGTATCAGACGCTGACGAAAGCGGCGCGCGCGCAACGCCACGCGGGCGTGGCCATGGCAATGGGTTCCATTGGTCAACTCGACGACCTGGCACACCATGCCGCGGCCGCCGCCGAGCTGGTGCAGGAGCTGGGCTCTGTCGACAAGGTGCCCGCCGACATAGTTGCTCAGGCCATCAGGTTTCTCACTGCGGCCGCCGACCGCGCGTTCGATTCGGGCAGCTTGCGAATGGCCACGCGACACGCTACCCGGGCGCTCGATTTGGCTGGTGCCAGCGATGCCACCGCACCGAATCAGCTGCGCGACGCGGATCTGGCCCACCTCTATGTCGTTCGGGCTGGCGCGTTCATCGAACAGCGCAGCTTCATTGCCGCCAGCGACGACATCGATGCACTACAGGTCATTGCCGAGCGGCTAGCCGATCTCGGGTTACTCGCCGAGTCGTATCGGCTACGCGGTTCGCTGAGCCAAGTGGCTGGCCGCATCGACGATGCTCGACGCGAACTGGGCCAGGCAGTCGATCTTCTACGCGACGCGGACGACCCGGCCGCCTTGGCACGCGCATTGCGCGTTCGAGGGTTCATCGAAATGTTCGGCGGCTCGCTGGTCGACGCCGAGTGGTTCTTTGGCGAAGCGCATGGGCTGTACGAGGATCTTGCCGACGAGCGCGGCCTCGCCTACATCGAGCAGCACCGAGCGTGGATTGCCTTCATGTCGGGCAACCTGGGCGTCGCCCGCGAACGGCTGACACATGCCGCTGATGCGCACGAGAGCATGGGTGATCGCAATGGCGTTGGCTGGGCGTTGGGTCTGTTGGCCTTCGTCGAATTCTTCGAGGGCCACTTCGACAACGCCGAGGCACTGGCAGACATCGTCGGCAAGGAAGCCGAGCTGCGCGGCGACGTGTGGGCGGCCAGCATGATGAGCACGCTGCTCGCCGACCTGCGGCTATGGCAGGGCAACCTGGAGGAGGCCGCTAATCTGGCCGAGAAGGCGCGGGCGCGGTTCAAGAAGATCAATGACAAGTTCGGTCTTGTTCAGTCACTGGCCCCACTGCTGCGAGCACAGGTTGGCCTTGGCCTCCACGCCGCCGCACAACGCTCTGCCGAAGAACTGCTCACCCTCGCCGACACATCACAAAACGGCCCTGCCCCGCTGATGGCGGTTGCCGGCGCGGCAATGCATCGCGGCAACGCCAACGTCGCCGCGGCAATGGCAGAGCGAGCCCTCACTGAGATCCGCGCGATCGGCGGGCGGCTCTTCGAGCCAATGCTGGTGTTGGCGCTCGCGTACGCCCAGCAGGGCCGCACCGACGAGGCACTGGCCACTCTCGAGTCGGTGCCCGCCGAGGGGATCGACCACCCGTTCACACATGCGGTGTCGGCACTGGTCTATTCCGCTGTTGGCCAGCCGGAGGTGGCTATCGGGCATTCCGACGCCGTGACCCACGCACCCGGCGCCACCTACCTCGACCAGGTGTTCGCGTACGTTGCGGCTGCGGGCGCCGAACTGCAGATGGGCGATCTCACCCAGGCCGAGCTCGTTGCGCAGGCGGCAGTCTCGCGAGCCCTTGCGGTTGGCGACGTTGTGGCGTGCGCGCTGTCCACCGCCATGTTTCACGCCATCACCGGCACGGTTCACCCGGCTTACGACGAGCGCTCCCCGTTGGGCGACGGCTGGACAACCTTGGTGCACCTGCTGGTGGGCAGCAACCTCGGCTCCACCCCGACACCGGTGTCATCGGCCGGCGAGTAACTTCACTGTCTTCAGCCTGCTAACGAGTCGCGCCGCCAGGGCAAGTCGGCGAGATATTTTACGGCAGCCGGGTGCGGGTCCATCACCGGGTCGTTGGCGTGTGGCCCGGCCACAGCCTGCGGCTGGTGCCGAACCTGGCAGCCCGGGCAGTGATACAGCGTGCGAGCGTGCTCACCGACACGACGAACCTCCACTGTGTCGCCGCACCGAGCACAGCGCTGGCCATTGCGTCCGTACACAGCAAGACCGCCAGGAATTTCTGACGCAGTGACTCGGTAGACATGTTGCAGGTTGGCGCGCAACATACGCGACGCAGCATGGATGA
>JAYVVY010000462.1:0-3503 GCA_043786575.1 Ilumatobacteraceae bacterium | reverse complement strand
GAGTACGAGCCGCTCTCCCCCGCCGAGCGCGATGCCCTCTTGACGGAGGCCGCTGATTGGCCAACGATCTTTCCCCTTGAGGAGCACGCTCGCTAAGGCCAACTCGCGTCGCGTAGTGCGGCGGCAATGCGCTCGGCGATCATCACCGTTGGGAGATGGGTGTTGGCGCGGGGCACCGTCGGCATCACCGAGGCATCGCACACCAGTAGGTCTTCGTAGCCGATGACATGGCAGGCAGTGTCCACCACGGCGCCGTCATCGCCGACCGAGCCCATTCGACAGGTGCCAACCGCGTGCACGTAGTCCCCCACGGCGGCGCGCAGGCCGGAGTCGGAGATGTCGTACGGATAGGGAGTTGCAATTGCCGCCACCGTCCCGCTCAACGCGACGCGCTGCGTCAAGTGAGCCGCGGCCCGCAGTGCCATCATGTCGCGCTCATCGGAGAGCATCGCAAAATCAACCACCGGGTCGTCGTGTGGGTCGTTCGACGCCAACCGCACCGAACCTCGCGAGTGCACTTGCATCACCGCACCCATCAGCAACGCGAGCGACGGGTCCGAGGAATCGACTACTTCCATCGCCAAGAGCTGCAAGTCGTTGTGCGCGACGTGCGATGCACGGAGGAGCACCGTGATCGCCAGCCTGTTGAACGGGTGAAGTGTCGGTTCGTGAACGCGTAGCGCGAGTGGGAACGACGAGTGATCCTGCAGGCCTCGGCCGATACCCGCTCGGTCGATACCGCTGCGCAGCAGGATTGCTGGCGAATGAATCGCACCGGCGCACACGATCACGGCTCCGGCCTCGATCTCGGTGCCATCGGCCAGCCGCACCCCAACGGCACGACGGCCATGCAGCAGTACCCGATCGACCAGGACCCCGCCGCGAATCACAAGGTTAGGTCGCGAGCGGGCGGGTTCCAGATACACATCGTTGACCGACGCTCGCCTACCATCGGCGAACCGGGTCAGCAGCGCAGCTTCCGCCGTCGGTTCACTGGCCAGCAGCGCCCGCGCTAGTGGCCCGGTCTCTGCCGGTGTTGCCGTGCGCAGCGGTATTGGCATGGTCGCAAACCACGGCGCCACATCTGCCCAGCCCCAGCCGGTGCAGCCGAACTGGCGCTCCCATGCGTCGTAGTCGCCCGGCTCACCGGGCAGCGCGACCATTGCGTTCACCGCCGACGAGCCACCAACCCCACGCCCACGCGGGTATGGGCGGGGCCCCTGCTCGGTGGTTCGCGTGGCGGACAGAGTTGGCCACAGGCGGCCCGGTTCCGCCATTGCCGCCAAAAACGAGGGGCCGCCGATGGACGGCGGGGTGGCGACGCTGTTGTGGTTCGGCCCAGCCTCGAGCAGCAAAACCGATCTGTCCGCGCGCTCACTGAGGCGCGCCGCGAGAACTGCGCCGGCTGACCCGGCGCCCACCACCACGACATCAACGCGGTGGTCCATCTATGTCACGCGCCGTCGACGTACGGCGGGTGGGTGCTGGCCGGCAGACCAGCGAGATGCGCAGTGTCGTTATAGCGATTGAGCCGCCACATGTTCGGCTTGATCAGCTCCAGCTCAGTGATTGAGGTGTTCAGGGTGTGAATCTGGAAGACACCCATGCCAGGCGCCTTGAGGGCCAGACGCAGAACCGAATCGACGACTCCGCCGTGGCAGGCGATGACGATCGTTTGCCCCTCGTACATATCCAGCGTGCGCCGCATCGCCAAGCCAACACGGAATTGGAAGGCGGCAACGGTCTCGCCGCCGGGGAAGGTGGTGGCGAACGGGTCGCCAGCGTCCCACGCCTGCATGCCAACGTCGGGGCGTTCCATGAACTCCTTGTAGGTCAGCCCATCGCACTCCGGCCCCGGGTCGTGTTCGCCGAAACCATCGTCACGGATGACGGACAGGTTGTTGAGTGACGACGCAACGATCTCGGCGGTCTCGATTGCTCGCGGATACTGGCTGGCCAACAACACGTCGGCTGTGAACTCCTCGTTCGCTGCCCATCGGTCGCGAAGGCGCTCGGCCTGCTGGCGACCAAGCGCCGACAGTCCGCTACAGGTTCGAGGCCCGCCAATCACACGGTTCACCGTGACGGTGGATTCTCCATGGCGTACGAGCACAAGTCGGGTCACAACCCCCAAGGCTACCGGCCTTCATTTGTCCAATGGAGGGTTCCAAGCCCTCCCCAGGTGCTTGGAACCCTCCATTGAACTGAGAACTTGGCGTCATTTGGCTGTCTGTCTTACTTTTCGTTTGCGCCCGAACTACGCCGGTGTGATCATCCCGTAGGTTGGTCGCGGTGGCAACCGGAATGCGTCTCACCATTCGCACGAAGGGAACCGACCCGCGATCCGCGGCGCTGCTGGCCGATGCCCACGCACTCGGTCTCGACGAGGTCACCGGCATCGAAGTCGCCGACGTCGTGTACTTCGCCGCCACGCTGAGCGCCGCCGACAAGAAATCGATGGAGGCGGTTCTGGTCGACCCACTGCTGCAGACCTCCAGCTGGGCCGCGCCCAACACCGGCGTCGAAACGACGCTGCTTCCAGGCGTCACCGACCCGTCAGCAACCGCCGTGGCGCTGGCGGCCAACATCATTGGCGTGCCTGCGATGAACGTCGCCACCGGCACGCACTTCAACATCCTCGGCGCGCTGAACGGCGACACCATCGCCACACTTGCCCGCCGACTGCTGGCCAATCAGGTCATCGAGCGCTGGACGCCGGCGCCGCTGGAACCGACGTTCATCGACACCAGCCCTGCAACCGAACACGCTGTCGAGTACGTCGCCATTCGCGACCTCGACGACGACGCGCTGCAGTCGCTCAACAAGGAACGCGGGCTGTCGCTGGACTTGGCCGAGCTGCACGTCATCGCCGCCCATTACAGCGCTATCGGGCGCGAGCCCACCGACGTGGAGCTGGAGACGCTGGCGCAGACCTGGAGCGAACACTGCGCTCACAAGACCTTCCGTGCTCGCATCACGCTGGACACCGGAGCAGAAGTGACGCCGTTGATGAAGCAGCTCCGCGGCTGCACCGACACCATCGACGCACCGTTTGTGCGGAGCTCGTTCGTCGGCAATGCGGGCATTCTGTGTTACACGCCTGGTGTGACGGTGGCCGTGAAGGCGGAAACACACAACCACCCGTCCGCGATCGAGCCGTTCGGCGGCTCGAACACCGGCGTCGGTGGTGTGATCCGCGACGTGATGGGTGCTGCCCACCACCCCATCGCCATCACCGACATTCTGTGCTTCGGCCCCACCGACTTCCCCGCCGACCAACTACCTGACGGGGTGCTGCACCCACGGCTGATCGAAAGCGGCGTGATCGCCGGCATTGCCGATTACGGCAACAAGATCGGCCTGCCCACGGTCGCTGGCGCAGTGCTCTACGACCCCGGTTACCTGGCGAACCCGCTCGTGTACGCCGGTTGCATCGGCGTCGCCGCCGAGGGCGAGTGGAAGCTGTCCGGCCCGAACCCTGGCGACCTTGTCGTCGTGATGGG
>JAYVVY010000461.1:0-8004 GCA_043786575.1 Ilumatobacteraceae bacterium | reverse complement strand
TGATCGGACACAGTGAGCACCCGCCGACACCGGCGCAGCTGCGGAACGATCACCCGACGGAAGTACCGCTCGTGCCCCGCGGTCGTGATGGACCGATCGAGGTAGTGCAGATCGTGCACCGTCACCACCGTTCGCCGCTCCCAACCGAACGGCGCCATGAAGCCCGGGGAGAAGAGCACTCCACCACGAGCGCCGAGCGGGGAGAAGCGAGCAGCCATCTCGAGCGCTCCCATCGGCCGGCTGGGCCGAAGATGTCTGTCAAGCAGGCGGCCATCGCCGATCACCCTCGGGAGCACCTCCCGGGAGAAGCGCCCGATGCCGCCCTGCACCCACCCTGCGTCAGCATGGACGTGAGCAGGGAGTCGATCGGCCGGCACCTCCACACGCTACTCAGGTGGTCACGAGCCCCGAAGGGTCGATGAGCCGCGACCCTGGCGCCGCCTGATCTTCTCGATCGCCCACGTCGATCTGCTCACGCCCTGGGGCGGGCCGACCAAGGACGCGTAGTAGCGTGCGAATTCCATCCACCACGCCACGTTCGTCGGCGAACCCCTCCGACGAACGAAATTGAAGTACGCGAACACGCCTGGCGGAACACGGCGGTGGGCCCTTGTGTGCCAACGCGCTTCGGCCGACTCGAACGGAGCAAACGGGCCGTTCGCCAACTCGTCGATCACCCACGTCGGCAGCGAGATGTCATAGCCCGCCTGCACGGCTCGTAGCGCGGCCCACACCCGATACGACACCTGCCGACGACGCGACTCGTCGATGAGTACCGTCCAGTCGTCCGGCCCGAGTTGTGGAGCAATGGCGGCAACGTCGGGGATCCAGCGGATCGACGGCACCCGGCTCCACGCCCAGCCGTGCACAAGTGCTACCAGCAACTCGTCGGCGAGGCCGGCCATGTACACCGGAGTGTCCCCGAGGTTCGTGAGCACAGCCCGATCCCACACCTGCTCGTCGAGACCGGCCCGCGACAGGTCCAGCAACCGACGATGGAGGTCGATACTGCCGCCCTGACCGTCGACGAGCGCGACCGCGTGATTCCGCTCGAACAGCTCCTCGACCGAGTAGGTCGAGTCGTCACTTCGCCATCCGTGGCACAGGAGTACGTCGAGCGCTCGGACGGCCTCGCCCTCTCGCACCACGACGTCGACGTCGGTGATCCACCGGACACCGCGATCTCCGTAGACGCGTTCGGCGAGCGACACCCCCTTGATCACCATGGCGTCGAGACCGGCTTCGTGCAGCGCCACGAATGCCGGCCTCGCCGCATGCACCAGACGATTGTGGAGCATCCAGGAGCGCCGGTACCGGGTGGCAAGCAGGTCGACACCCGGAATCTCGGCGTCGTCCTCGGTCACTAGCGCTCGGAACACGAGGGGTAACAACCGTTTCGAACCCGGGTCGGGTCGGAAATCACCCGCGGTCACCCGCTCGAACCACTCCTCCCACGACGCCCGACCTCGCTCACCCCCGAGCACCGCAGCTCGAACCAACAGCTCCTGCCCCTCGTCGGGAAGATGAGCAGCCGTCCGCGCTGGCTCGTGCCGATGTCCGCCCACACTCCATCGTGTCACCGCGTCGCCCGACTCCGCAACCGGCTGGGCAACCGGCTGGGCAACCGGCTGGGGACCAACCACCTGACGCGAGTTGTGGCACAGTTGCAGGCGACCGGGAAGGACGACGACAGTTGGGACCAATGCGCTCGGCCAAGGCAGCGAACCCAGGGCGCAACGACTGGAAGCGCATTCGGCGCCTCTTTCGACCGCACCTCGCGCAGACCGCACTGATCACGGGTCTCGGCGTCGTCGGCGGCCTGGTCGAGGCCGCGTACCTCGTCGCGATCGCACGCGCAGCGCTCAGCCTGACGAGCGATGACCCGGCGCTGGAGTTCGCCGGGCACACGCTCTCGATCGCCGGCACCCTCGCGCTGGCGGGAGTATTGGTGCTGGTGCGCGCCGGGCTGGCGCTCGGCACCGTCGCCGCGTCGAGCAACCTGCTCGCCAAGGAGTCCCAGAACCTCCGCCAAGAACTCGCCGACGCGTACCTCAGCTCGTCATGGGCGATGCAGCACGCCGAACACTCCGATCATCTCCGATCTGCCCTGGGAACGGGAGCCGCGGGCGCACGTAGCGTGATGTCGTCGGCGCTGGCGCTGATCAACTCCGCCTCCAGTCTCTTGGCGCTGCTCATCGTGTCCGTCGTCCTCGACCCGTTGGCAACACTCGGCGTCGTCGCCGCCCTCCTGCTGCTCGGGTTGGCCTTCACACCATTGCGGCATCGCGTTCGAGCGCTGTCGAGCGCTGCTGTCGACAAGTCGCTCCACGTGTCCGCTGAAGTCACGGAGCTCGCATCGATGGGACGTGAAATGCAGGTCTTCGGCGTGCGCGGACGATTCTCCGACCGGATCAGGACCCTGATCGCTGACGAGACGCAACTGACCTTGCGCGCCGAACGGGCCAGCGCCGGACTCGGCCCTGTCTACGCCTCCTTCACGTACCTCTCGGCCATTGTGGGCATCCTGATCGTCAGTGCCGCTGTCGCCGAAGGGGCGACCGATGTCGGCGCCGTGATGCTGGTGATGCTGCGGTCATTGACGTACGGACAGGGGATCCAGGCCACGCTGGGATCGCTGAAGTCGTCACTGCCGCGCCTCGATCTGCTCGACACGTCCATCGACCGCTACGCCGCCCACCCGGCCCCTGTCGGTGCGGTACCGCTGGACCGAGTCGGCACCATCGAGTTCCGTGCGGTCAGCTTCGGCTACACGGGAGACCTTGACGTACTCCACGACGTGAACATCGCGATCGAACCGGGCGAGATCATCGGGATCATCGGCCCGTCGGGCAGCGGCAAGTCGACACTCGTCGAACTGCTGCTCGGCCTGCGGTCCGTCCGCGCCGGATCGCTCACGATCGATGACGTGGACATGGAAGACATCGACCGGCGCTCGTGGTCTGCGTTGACTGCCTTCGTCGCCCAGGACGCCCTGTTGCTGTCGGGGAGCATCGAACGAAACATCCGGTTCTTCCGCCCTGAGATAACGGTCGAACAGGTCGATGCGGCTGCCCGAGCCGCCCGCATCGCCGACGACATCGCGGGCATGCCCAACGGCCTGCGCACCGAGGTCGGCGAACGCGGGAGTCGGCTCTCAGGAGGCCAGCGCCAACGGGTGGCAATCGCTCGGGCACTGGCTGCGGAGCCCCAGCTGCTGGTGCTGGACGAGCCGACGGCGGCGCTGGACGTTCACTCAGAGGCTCTCATCCGCCAGTCGATCGCCGACCTCAAAGGCACGACCACCGTCGTCATCATCGCCCACCGGATATCGACGCTCGACATCTGCGACCGGATCCTCATCCTCGAATCCGGCCGAGCGATTGCATTCGACACGCCCAGCGCGCTCCAACGCGACGACCCCGCATTCCGTGAACTGCTCGCCCTGTCGGGGGTCATCGCACGATGAGCCGTCCGGCACGACATCAGGCCAC
This sequence comes from Ilumatobacteraceae bacterium, assembly GCA_043786575.1. Lineage (GTDB taxonomy): Bacteria > Actinomycetota > Acidimicrobiia > Acidimicrobiales > Ilumatobacteraceae > UBA668. The sequence goes on along the minus strand of JAYVVY010000461.1, from coordinate 4,513 downwards.
GGCAACGCACCCGCCGTACCGGTACGAGGCGTACAACCTGCACATCGCGTCAGACGTCGAGCTCCCTGAGGTGCCATGTGGCGCCGTCGACGTCGAGCCCGACGTCTGCATCCGGTTGGGTGAGGTCGCAACACGGCTGGAGAATCCCGCGGGGGAGGGAGCGCGTTACCAGGCCGCCCCGAACCGCCTCTTGCTCACCATCGACGATGTGGGCCGCTTCCTGGTGCGCGACGGTCGCGAGATCGTCGTCGACCTCGATCCCGAGGCCACGCTCGACGATGCTCGCGTGTTCGTGCTCGGCTCGTGCTTCGGCGCACTGCTCCACCAGCGCGGACTCCTCGTCCTGCACGCGACAGCAGTCTGTGTCGACGGCAGCGCAGTGCTGTTCACCGGTCGCTCCGGTCTCGGCAAGAGCACCCTGCTGAGCGCACTGGTCGATCGCGGGCATCCGATGATGGTCGACGATGTCTGCGGCGTGTTCGTGGACGACTCCGGCGCTCCCATGCTCGTCCCCGCCTTCCCGCGGATCCGCTTGACCGAAGCGTCGGCTCAGGCGCTCGACGTGTCGGGAGCTGCGTATCGCATGACACGAACCGGCAAACGTGAACACCTGTTGGCCGATTCGTTCTGGCCGTCGGTCGCGCCGGTGTCACGGATCTACGTGCTCGGACTCCACGACGAGCCCTCGATCGGGTTTGAGGACCTTCCGACGTTCCGAGCGATTCATGCCGTGATGCACCACACCTACCGGCGAGGATTCCTGAACGGCATGCAACTGCGTCCGACCCACGTCGCGCTCGCATCAACCGTCGCCACAACGGTGCAGGTCCGCCGAGTACTCCGGCCGAGCGAACCCTTCGAACCTCACCGATTGGCCGAAGCGATCGAGCACGACCTCCGCCCGCTCTGAGCGGCCCGCGCCTCACCCGAAGGGCACGATTGCCCCCAAGCCCTCGGCACCCTCGGCCCCCGTGACGCAGAGCGGGCCGGCCCGAAGCCACGCATGCGCCCCGAGCTCGCGCCGCGAATTCGGTCCGGTCGGCGACCTGAACGCCGCACCTACGTACAGCGTAGAAGCCACACCCCGGCGGTGCAGCATCAGCTTGGCCGCAATCGCCTGCGGCAGGCAGTTGCTCGTCCAGACCGTGTGCGGGCTGACGACTCTGATCGCCTCCGCTACGGTTCGCACCCGCTGCAGCTGCCCCTCGGAGAGATCGTTGGACGTCTCGACGAGGCGCCGGCCCAGGAGCCGCTCGAGCCGCTCGAACGGCAGCCACCTGACGGCCAGCCTGGTCGCAGCCAGCAGCATCGTCGCCTCAATGATGGCGCGCCGGACAGGTGGCAACTGCCGCCAGAACGTGCCGCCCCGAAGGCGGTACCGGCGCAGCCTCGACACCACCCGACATCAAGCCGAATGCGTAGCCGGCACGATGAGGGCAAGGCTCTCGAGTTCGGCAAGGAACTCGCCGACGGACGTGGTGCATCGCTCGACCGACACGTCGTACTCCTCGGTGAGGACGGCCACCAGGGAGTCGACCGACTGCGGCTCCTCCAAGAGTTGCCAGATTCGCCGACCCGTCGCTTCGACGCCGTAGTACGACGCCGCATCGAGATCGAGCGCGACGATGGAGTCGACCACATCCGTGGCGATCAGGTCGTGACGGAGCGTCCAGAGTTGCGTGGTCATGAGTTTCCTACCGTGATGGGGCCAGGGAGCCAGGCGAGCTCCTCGGGTCGAAGTTGGATGTCGCCCTCGGTGCGGGTCCAGCGCAGCACCGGCACCGACCGGGACAGTACACCTGCGAGCTGCAGTCCCGCAGGCTCCCGGCAGAGCAACTCGGGGACTCGTCGGCGGTGACGGTGAGCGAGGATGGCGCGGAGCGCCTCGCCCGGCGACACGGGAGTGCACGGCGGTGACGAGGCCGCGACCGCTCGCTCGAGCAGGACGAGTGCGCCGAGGGAAGCGCTGGCAACCTGCCGCCGCGCGGGTACCTCGAACGACCGGCGCAGGTCGCCGAGGGCATCGGCCCCGCCGCTTCGCTGCCGAATGACCGATGGAAGGCCGGCGACCACAATGGTCTGGCCGACGAGTCGAACCCTGACGACATCGTCGGCGACCACCGAGCAGCCCTCGTCGAGCAACTGGGCGAGCACGGTCGACTTCCCGCCTCGCGTCGGCGCCAGAATCGCGACTGCCGTCGTGTCGCCCTCGGGCACCACAGCCGCAGCATGCAGCAGCAGGCTGTCGGGGTCGAGCAACCAGATCAAGGCCGGCAGCGCCGTCGCTTCGAGCAGCGCTGCGACGTGGGCGGGGTCGGCACCGTCGTCGGCGTCGATCACCAAACGGCCATCCGGGCAGCACAGGTAGCGCCCGACACCGCGTGCGGTGAAGACGAGGCTGCCGTCTGTGCGGAGCTCATAGCTACCCGATGTGTCACGGACGCGATCGCCCGTAACGTTTCCTCGCTCGACGCGGATGGTCGGCCGCATTGACGACAGGTCGCGGATCGCACCTTCGATCGGGATCTCGGACCGGACGACTTCGCCGAACACGACGAACTGGTGGAGCACGTCACTCATCGAACGGGCACCACGTCGAACGCGACACAGATACGCCAGTCGTCTCGTTGGTGCGAATGCGTGCGGTGGTAGGCGTGTGACGGGCTGATCGACAGTAGGCCAGGTTCCGGTCGGAGCAGCGTCGAAGGGGCGTCCTCGGGCGGCTCCACTCCCTTGATGATGTCCGGCAGACCGAACTCGAGGCAGCCGGCAGAGCCGGTCGACTCGTCGAGTCCGGTTGGGACTGCTGCGTAGTACACCCCGCTGAGCCAGCCGTTCTGGTGGACGTGCCATGCCTCGAAACCGGCGCCGTCGGTGATCACCGCCCACGCGCGCAGAAAGGCCGACCGTGGCGCCGCGACCGCAAGTGGGTGATCGGTCGCGCTGACAGTCCGGGCGTACGTCACGACGGCCGTCCGAATGGAGCGCAGCAACGCCGGAAACGCCTTCGCCGTGGTGGTGAGCGGCTGGTCGACACGGAGGCTGTTCACCGACGCCAGGCCGTAGTGTTCACGCCGGGGACCAGCGAGCGACAGCAGCTCCGCCGTGAGCTCGGCGTTGAAGTCCTCGATGGATGCCCACCCGTCGGGCGGAGCGCAACGGTTGGTGAAGGTCAACTCGGGAACGGCCTGGAACGCCAGCGCCTCCTCCACACGACCCGTGGCACACAGCGCCAACGTCCGGGCCGACAGCACCGTGGGATGCGCGATCCCGTTGCGCACCTGGTGCTCAGTTCGCTGCATGAGACGGTCCGCATGGCCGGTACGAAGCTCCATCGACGCCATGCGCTTCCACGCGTTGTGGTGGCCCGGCTCGAGTTCGAGTGCCCGCTCGAGCTGCTCGCGCGCCACGACGTCATCACCCAGCCGAACCAGGCACTTCGCGTATTCGGCGAGCGCATAAGCGCGATCGCTGGCGGTGGGAGCAAATTCGGCGGCCCGACCGAAGCTGGCGGCGGCGCGACGATTGCTCGCCTCGGTCTCGTCGACGAGATCACAGGTGCCGGCGAGATACAGCGCCTGGAAGTCGTCTGGATCGTCCAGGATCTCGAGCTCCGCGCGAGCCCGGTCGAACTGGTCGTCCCCGACCAGCAAGGCTGCCAGACGCTTGCGAACCGTCGGGTTCCGCCGCTCGCTGGGAGTTCGCTCGAGCAGCTCCAACTGGACCTTCCGACCGATTGGCAGTGGCACCGGGAGCTCGAGTTCCATCATTTCCATCATCACCGTGCACCGTAGTTCGACATGCCGAGGTCATCCCCCCACAGACGCCGAACCTCGGTTGGAGCGGCGGGCAACTGCAGCACCGCTCTCGATCGGAACGACCGGTCGAGGAAATGCACGCGTCCGGAGACGGTGCGACGGCTCGGACGTTCGGCGTACTGCGAAGCTCCGACGACGATCTCGTCATCGGTGACGGACAGACCACGGAGAAAAAGGTCGTCGACGTGGGCAAGCAGCCCGGTTCGACTGATGAGGCTTCCCCTGACCGAGTCGCAGAACATGAAACTCCCGTCCTCGAGCACGACGATGTTGTGGCAACCGAACCCCGGAATCAGGAACTGATCGACGATCTTCCACTCGTCGTCCAGCGCGAGGACACGACTCGGCACACCCGTCGCCGCGCCACCGTTGTGCGCCATCACGTACACAATCGCACCCACCTCGAGCAAGGAGTTGAAGTGGACGTAGCCGGCTGCGTACTTGCGCTCAGTCGCCGGAAGCGGCCGGGCGACGATCGACATCGCGCCGTTGTCGTCGACCGCAAGGAGACGCTGGTTCTCGGTGTCGATAATCGTGATCCGGCCGCGCACCTGATCGAGCTGATGACACTGGGGGTCGAGCCCACTGGCGAGCTCCTCGAACTCCGCGAGGCGTCGCAGGTCCAGCGCGAGCAGGCGACCACCGACCGGCGTGCGATCGGAGTTCTCGAAGACGATCGCTTGGTGACCGATGAC
>JAYVVY010000460.1:0-13791 GCA_043786575.1 Ilumatobacteraceae bacterium | reverse complement strand
GTCCGGGCGGCCAACGAACAGGTGATGAAGAGCGGTCAGTACGCGTTCCGCGACCGTCGCGCCAAGAAGGGCGAGTTCCGTCGCCTGTGGATCCAGCGCATCAACGCAGCCTGCCGCCTCAACGACATCAGCTACAGCCGCTTCATTGCCGGCCTCAACGCTGCTGGTATCGAGGTTGACCGCAAGGTGATGTCAGATCTGGCTATCACCGATGCAGCGGCGTTCACCGCCTTGGTTCACGCAGCCAAGGCTGCGCTCGACGCGAAGACCGCCGACACCAAGACTTCGGAAACGGCTGCTTCCTGAGCAGTCCCCACACCGCTGGGCTCACATTTTCGAGCCCCAAGGTTCAACGACTGCGGCGCCTCTTGGGGCGCCGCAGTGCGCGTTTCGAGGAAGGTGTCTTCGTTGTCGAGGGCCCGCTGCTGATCGCCCAGGCAATAGCGGCCGGGTGGGACATCGAGGCGCAGTTTGTCGCGCCGGGGGCCGCTGCAGTTCCATCCTCGGCGCCGGTATTCGAACTCGCACCGAACGTCATCGAACGAGTCGCCTCGACCGAAGCACCGCAACCGGTCCTGGCCGTCGTTCGTCAACGTGACAGCGTGTTGCCGGCGGACGCTGACTTTGTGATGGTTGCTCACAAGCTTGCCGACCCTGGCAACGCCGGAACCATCATCCGTTCCGCCGAAGCCGCCGGCGCGCAGGCTGTTGTGTTCACGGCTGGCTCGGTCGACCCGTTCAACTCCAAGGTAGTGCGGGCCACCGCTGGCTCACTGTTTCGCATCCCTGTGGTGGCAGCAGAGCTCGATGCATTGCAGGCCGCCGGGCTCACCGTGCTGGCCACCTCGTCACACCATGGCACTCCCTATACCGAGGCCGACCTCACCGGCCGCGTCGCGCTCGTTGTTGGCAACGAAGCGCACGGCGTTCCCGACGATGCGCCGGTCGATGGCTGGCTCACAATCCCGCACGCGGGTGCCGCGGAAAGCCTGAATGTTGCCATGGCTGCAACCGTGCTCGTATTTGAGGTCGCCCGTCAACGTCGGCACCGATAGTTTCGTTGCCGATGATTGATCAGATCCACACCGCCCGCGACAGCGCATTGGCGCGTCTCGCTGCCGCAACCAGCAGTGACGACGTTCGCGCCGTCGAGCAAGAGGTGCTGGGCAAGCGCGGCACGCTCACCGATCTCAAGGCCGGCTTGGGAAAGCTGGCCACCGTTGACGAGAAGAAGGATGCGGGTCGCTCGCTCAACGAAGCGACCACACAGCTGACAGATGCGCTGCAGCTGCGCCTGGCCGAGTTCCGAAGTGCCGAGCGCATGGTGCGGCTGGAAGCGGAGCGCATTGATCTCACCGAGGTGATGCAGCGCCCCGGTCGCGGGCACGCACACGTCGTCACACAGGCGTGGCAGCGGCTGGAGGACGTGTTCATCGGTCTTGGCTTCCAGGTGGCCGAGGGCCCCGAGGTGGAGACCGATTGGTACAACTTCGAGGCGCTCAACATGCCCGCCAACCACCCGGCGCGCAGCATGCACGACACCTTCTATGTCGAGCACGGGGCGCCGGGCAGCACCGTGCTGCGCACGCACACGTCACCCGTGCAGATCCGCGTGATGCAGAACCTCGAACCGCCGATCTACATGATCATGCCCGGCCGGGTGTTCCGTAACGAGACCACCGACGCCACGCACCTGGCGGTCTTCCACCAGATCGAAGGCTTGGTGATCGACCGCGGCATCACGCTGGCCGATCTTGCTGGCACCATCGAAGCGTTCACGAAGGCGTTCTTCGGCGCGGGCTTCACCAGCCGGCTGCGCCCTAGCTACTTCCCTTTCACTGAACCCTCGGCAGAGTTCGACATTCGTACGCCTTCGGGCGACTGGCTGGAACTCGGTGGCTGCGGCATGGTGCACCCCAACGTGTTGCGCGCTGGCGGGCTGGACCCAGAGGAGTGGAGCGGCTTCGCCTTTGGCTTCGGAATCGACCGGATGGCCAAGGAGCGGCACGGCATCGGCGACGTGCGCGAGATGTACAGCAACGACATTCGCTTCATCGAGCAGTTCTGAGGGCCACCAAGTGAAGATCGTGCATTCCTGGCTCAACGACCTCGTTCCTGTCGGCGACGACATCGATGCGGTCGCCGACATCATCACCAACCTTGGCCTCGCGGTTGAGAGCGTCGAGCGCGTCGGCGGCTCCGTCGTTGGTGTCATCACCGCGAAGGTGCTGCGAACCGAGCGTCACCCCGAGGCGGCGAAGGTGCACCGCGTGTTCGTCGACGCTGGCGACGGAGTCGAGCGTCATGTGTGGTGCGGCGCGTTCAACATGCGCGCTGGCGACGTCATCCCGTTGGCAACGCCCGGCACCCGCATGCCCGACGGGCGTGCCATCGAGCCCAAGCCGATCCTTGGCATCAGCAGCGACGGCATGCTCTGTAGCGCCAGCGAACTTGGCCTGGGCAACGACCACAGCGGCATCCTGATTCTTCCGGTGGACACGCCGCTCGGCCTGCCCTATGGCGAGGCGTTGGGCCTCGGCGAGGAAATTGTCTACGACCTCGACGTGCTGCGCAACCGCCCAGATTGCTACGGGCACCTTGGCGTTGCCCGTGACGTGGCTGCCAAGCTTGGCACCTCGGTGCTTGCTTCGCCGGTGCTACCCGCGCTCAGCCAGCCGACGCTGTCGGCAACCGTTGAGCTAGTCGCCGGTGACCGTTGCCCACGCTTCACGTCCACTGTTATGAGTGGTGTCACCGTCACCGAGTCACCGGACTGGATGCGTCGCCGTTTGGCCGCTGCAGGCATGCGGCCGATCAACAATGTCGTCGACGTCAGCAACTACGTGATGTTGGAGACCAACCAGCCCAACCACGCATACGACTTCGCCACACTTGGCGGCGGCGGTTTCCGCGTTCGTCTGGCCAACGAGGGCGAAGTGTTGGTGACGCTCGACGATGTGCCGCGTACCCTCACCGACGACGACTTGCTGATCTGCGATGCAACCGATCGACCGATCGGTCTTGCGGGAATCATGGGCGGGCAGAACACCGAGATCAGCGACACCACCACCACGATTGCCGTGGAGTGTGCCTGGTTTGAGCCGGCTGCCATCATGCGCAGCGCTGTTCGCTCTGGCGTGCGCAGTGAGGCTTCCGCTCGCTTCGAACGCGGCGCCGATCCGTTGGGTATCGAACGTGGTGTCGCTCGCTTCGTGGAGCTGCTGTCGCTGACCTGCCCGAACCTGTTGGTCCATGAGGGCATGGTCGACGCCCGCACCGACGACCTCCCCGGTATCACCACACTGGTCGTCCGCCCGCAACGAGTGTCCAGTCTGCTGGGCACCACGTTCGACGCAGCGGCGATCACCGCGTTGATCACCCCAATTGGTTTTGAAGTCGCCACTACAGGCGACAACCTGCAGGTGACGGTGCCCTCGTGGCGCCCAGACTGCACGCACGAGGTCGACATCGTCGAGGAGGTCGCCCGCCACTACGGCTACGACCGTCTCGGTAAGACGGTGCCGAAGAGCACGCTGCCCGGTGGCCTCAGCGCTGTGCAACAACGCCGTCGCCGTCTGCGCGAGGTGCTGCTCGGCCTGGGTCTCAGTGAAGCGATGCCCCACCCCTTCCTCGCAGCCGACGAGCTGACCAAGGCTGGCCTGCCCAGCGAGGCCGTGCGCCTTGCCAACCCATTGGTCGTTGGCGACGACATCCTGCGTACCTCGCTGCGGCCGGGCCTGTTGAAGGCTGTCGCGTTCAACGAGTCGCATCGTCGGCCCGGCGTTGCACTGTTCGAGATTGGTCACGTCTACCCACCGAGCACTGACGTGTTGCCCGCGGAGTACGAGGCTCTCGGCGTTGTTCTTGCAGAGGCCGACGCGCCCGCAGCGGTGGCAATCTGGCGCGAGCTCGCGGCGGCGATGGGTTGGGGCGCCCGCCTCGACCAGGGCACTGTCCCTGCAGGCATGCACACTGCGCGCTCTGCGACGCTGTCGCTGGGCAAGGACGCCATCGGCGCCGTCGGCGAAATCCACCCCGACGTTACCGATGCGTTCGACATCGCACAGCGTGTTGCCGTGCTCGAACTGAATCTGACAGTCCTGCTCGGTGCCGAGCCGAAGGTGCCTCAGTGGAAAGCGACCGGGCGCTTCCCGTCCAGCGATCTCGATCTTGCGTTCATCGTTCCCGACCGAGTCGCTGCGGAGAAGATCGACAAAGGCATTCGCCAGGCGGCGGGCGCGTTGCTTGTCGACCTGTCCCTGTTCGACGTCTACCGCGGCACTGGCTTGCCCGAGGGCAACCGCAGCCTCGCCTACCGCCTGCGTCTGCAGGCGTTGGACCGCACGCTCACCGACGAGGACGTAGCAACGGTACGCACCAAGGTGGAAGCCGCCACCGCCAAAATGGGCGCCGCACTGCGCGGCTGAGCCGTGCGATTTCCGAGTGCGACGTCAGTTGGCGCTGAGGTCGTCCGGTGCGTTGGCAACCCACGCCAGTCGCCCGCCCTGGCGGCGCAGCACCGTGCGCCATAGGTCGGCGGGTGAGGTGCTGAACACATCGGTCAGCTCGGCGTCCAGCACCATCCAGGCGCCCTCGCCCAGTTCCTCGTCGAGCTGCTGCGCGCCCCAGCCCGAATAGCCCCGAAAAACTCGGAGGGCGTGTACTCCCTGAGCGACCTCGTACGGGTCCAACATCAGATCGATCGAGCCGAGTCCCTCCGTTATCTGGCTCCACGAACCATCCACAGCGCCCGTCAACCTCGCCAGCGCAATCAGTGCGGATGCATCGACTGGGCCACCGTTGAACAGCGTGGCGGGCGGACTCATGTGATCCGTCCAGGCATACAACTCGCCGGGGGCGTCCTCATCCGTGGGCCGGTTGAGCACCACGCCAACGGCGCCATCGGCAGTGTGTTCCAGCACGTAGACAACCGTGCGGTCGAAGTTCGGATCGGTGAGAGGGGGAGTCGCGACCAGCAGTTTGCCTTTGCATGAAACGCTGTCAGCAGAGAAGTCAGGCGAACTCACGTCTCCATTCTGGTCCATCGGCAGCGCCATCCTCCTGCGCCCGTCGGGAGTAGGTTTGGTACCTGCCACTTGATTGCATGACAATGCACGAGTGTGTATAGTCATGCGTCATGGTTCACGTCGGCATCATTGGGGCATCCGGGTACACCGGCGCCGAATTGCTGCGGTTGTGCGCGCAGCACCCTGAGTTCGAGGTCGTGTACGCCACCGGCGACACACACTCGGGCACCCGTGCAGCGTCGCTGTACCCCAGCCTTGCCGGGCGGTACCCGTCACTGATGTTCGAGGAGTTCCAGATCGAGCGCACCGCAGGCCTCGATCTGGTTTTCCTTGGTTTGCCACATGAGGCCAGCATGGCGCTTGCACCGGCGTTGGTTGGCACGGTTGGCTGCGTCGTCGACCTGTCAGCTGCCTACCGCTTGAAGGATGCGTCGCTGTATCCGAAGTGGTACGGGTTCACCCACGACCAACCCGAGATGCTGGCCAGGGCCGTCTTTGGTTTGCCGGAGCTACATCGCGCCGAAATTGTTGGTGCCAGCTTGATCGCCACGCCCGGTTGCCACGTCACCGCCGCAACCCTTGCGCTGGCGCCGCTGGTCCGCAGCGGCCTCATTGAGACCACCGGCGTGGTGGTCAACAGCATCACCGGCGTCAGTGGGGCTGGCCGTGCGTTGAAACACGCGTCGCTGTTCTGCACGGTGGACGAGGATGTCAACGCCTACGGTCTGCTCGACCACCGCCATACACCCGAGATCGAGCAGGAGGTCGGCGCGCAGGTGCTGTTCACCCCCCACCAGGCCCCGCTGAGCCGTGGTCTGCTGGCCACCTGCTATGCCCGCCCGGCCGCAAAAGTCACCACTCAGTCGTTGCTCGAAGTCCTTCGCGAGGTGTATCGCGACGAGCCGTTCATCGTCGTCGACGAAGCGTCGCCGTCAACGAAGGCCACGCTTGGCAGCAACACCGCTCACCTCACCGCCCGTTATGACGAACGGACCGGAACGGTGATGGCGTTGTGTGCGCTGGACAATATTGCAAAGGGCGCATCCGGCGGTGCCGTGCAGGCAGCCAACGTCGCTCTCGGTCTCGACGAGACCGCCGGTCTCTCACTCGTGGGGCTGTACCCGTGAGTGCATCTCCCGCAGACAAGGCGGCCATGCTGGTCGAGGCGCTGCCGTACATCCGCCGCTTCGCCGGGCAAGTCGTCGTGGTCAAGTACGGCGGAAACGCACTTGCCGGTGCCAGCGAGAGCGATGCACTGGCACTGTTCGCTCAAGACATCGTGCTGATGCACCAGGTAGGTATGCGGCCCGTTGTGGTGCACGGTGGTGGCCCACAGATCAGCGACCTGATGAGCCGGCTGGGCAAGAAGGCCGAGTTCCGAAACGGCTTGCGCGTCACCGACGCAGAGACCGTGGACATCGTTCGCATGGTGCTCATCGGTCAGGTCAACCCCCAGTTGGTTGCTGCCATCAACGTGCACGGCCCGTTGGCCGTGGGCGTCAGCGGTGAGGACGCCGGTCTCATCCGTGCCGTTGCCCGCGACCCGGAGCTTGGCTTTGTCGGCGACGTCGAGTCGATCAATCCAATGATCTTGCACGGCTTACTCGACGAGGAGTTCATCCCGGTTGTGGCCACCATTGGCACCGACGCCCACGGGCAGGCGTACAACATCAACGCGGACACCGTCGCCGGCGCGATTGCGGAAGCGTTGGGCGCAGAGAAGCTGGTCTATCTCACCGACGTCGAGGGCCTGCGCCGAGTGGTCGACGATGCGTCGACACTCATCCGCCAGACCACCCCCGAGGAACTGGACGCGCTGATGGCGGACGGCACGATCGCAGGGGGAATGATCCCGAAGGTCGAGAGCTGTGTGCACGCGGTGCGCAACGGTGTGCGTCACTCGCACATTCTCGACGGCCGTATTCCGCATGTGCTGCTGTTGGAAGTGTTTACCGATGAGGGAATAGGAACGATGGTCAAGTGAGCGCACACGCATTCGACACGTCTGACGCACCGCAGGACAACGGCGCTGCGTATTGCCCGTTCATTCCAGTCTTCGGTGCACCGCAGGTCATGTTTGCCAAGGGTTGTGGTACTGAGCTGTGGGACACCGAAGGAAAGCGCTACCTCGACTTTCTCTGTGGGCTCGCAGTCACCTCGCTGGGTCACTCGCACCCGGTGGTCACTGACACCATTGCCCGCCAGGCCGACACGCTGTTGCACGTCAGCAATCTCTTCGCAAACCCAGGGGCCGCCCGCGCCGCGATCGAAGTCAACGCGCTGCTGGCGGAGGCCACCGGCCACGCCGGCCAACTCTTCTTCTGCAACAGTGGCGCCGAGGCCAACGAGGCGGCGCTGAAGCTGGCGCGCAAGTTCGGTGGCCGCGGCCGCCACGTCGTCGTCAGCGCTTACGGCAGCTTCCACGGCCGCACGCTTGCCACGCTTGCGGCGACGGGTCAGCCTGCGAAGCACGAGCCCTTCCAGCCGATGCCCGACGGATTCCGGCACGTCGCGTTCAACGACATCGCGGCATTGGAAGCAATGATCGATCCCTCGGTGGCGGCGGTGTTGCTGGAGCCTGTGCAAGGCGAGGGCGGCGTGATACCTGCCGACCCGCAGTACCTGCGCGATGTGCGCGCGCTGTGCGACGAGCGCGGCCTGCTGATGATGATGGACGAGATTCAGACAGGTTTCGGTCGCACGGGCAAGTGGTTCGGTTTTCAGCACTCGGGCGTAGTGCCCGATGTCGTGACGATGGCAAAGGCAATGGGCAACGGATTTCCAGTCGGGGCAGTGTGGGCCAAGCGGCAAGTCGCGGGTGTGTTCCAGCCCGGCGACCACGGCAGTACCTACAGCGGCACCGCTCTTGCAACGGCGGTCGTGAGTGCTGTGCTTGGTGAGATGCGGCGCATCAACGCCCCGCAACTTGTTGCTCAGCGCGGTGCCGAGTTGTCCTCGAAGCTGGCTGCGGTGCCCGGTGTGGCCAGTATTCGCGGCGCCGGTTTGCTGCTCGCCGTGGAACTTGCGGAAGGGATTGACGCCAAAGCGGTATATCTGCGACTGCTGCAGGAGGGGCTTGTCACCAACGCGGTCACGGCAACCGCCCTGCGGCTCGCACCCCCGTACAACGTCACCACAGCGGAGCTTGACGAGGCAGTCGCGATTCTGGGTTCAGTGCTACGGGAGTTTGCGTCGTGACTCGTCATCTGCTCAATATCACCGACTTCACGGCAGATGAACTGCGCACGGTTCTGTCGTTGGCACAGCAGCCGGACTTGCCGCAGGTGCTGTCCGGTCTGGGTGCAGCGTTGATCTTCGAGAAGCCGTCCAACCGCACCCGCCAGTCAATGGAGATGGCGGTCGTACAGTTGGGCGGCCACCCCATCTACACGCGCGGCGAGGAAGTGGGCTTCGACGTTCGCGAGCCCGTGGAAGACATCGTGCGGGTGATGTCGGGCTACCACGCGATGCTCGCAGCGCGAGTGTTCTCCCACGACATCGTTGTCCGTATGGCAGCCGTGAGCCCCGTGCCAGTCCTCAACATGCTCAGCGATCATTCGCACCCGCTACAAGCGCTTGCAGATGTGCTGACGATGCAGCAGGTGCACGGTTCACTGGTCGGCATGCGCGTTGCGTACGTGGGCGATTACAACAACGTGTCGCGGTCGCTGGCTGAGGCGTGCGTGTTGCTGGGCGCCACTCTGGCGCTGGCGTGCCCCGTTGGCTATCACGCCGACGACGCCGAACTCCAACGGCTCAACGCACTCGGCGGCGGGGCCGTCACCCAGGTGCACCGTCCGGCCGAAGCAGTAGATGGTGCCGTGGCGGTGCACACCGACAGCTGGACCTCAATGGGTCAGGAGGCCGAGAAGCAACAGCGCGCCCGGGCGTTCGAGGGCTACACCGTCGATAACGAGCTGATGGCGCAGGCTGCTCCTGGCGCCGGCTTTTACCACTGCCTGCCGGCCTATCGCGGCCTGGAAGTATCCGCCGAGGTGATTGACGGGCCTTCCAGTCACGTCGTCGCACAGGCTCATAATCGCATGCACGCGGCCCGCGGGGTGCTTGCCTTTCTTCTCGGAGTTCGCTGACATGGGTGTGCAGTCATGAGTTCGAAGGTGCAACGCCAACAAACTATCTCAAAGCTCGTCATGAAGCACGCGGTCACGAATCAACCGCAGCTCGTCGATTTGCTCGCGCTGGAGGGCATTGCGGCAACACAGGCCACCGTCTCGCGCGACCTCGAGGATCTCGGTGCGGTGAAGGTGCGCGTGCCCGGCGGTGAGACGGTCTACGCAATTCCCGAGTTCGAGCCAGCTCGGCTGGCACCCGAAGATCAGCTCCGGCGCGTGCTGGGGGAGTGGGTCGCGGAGGTCAAGCGCTCGGGCAACTTGGTGATTCTGCGCACACCGCCCGGGTGTGCCCACGTGGTCGCCTCAGCGCTTGACCGCAGCGGAATGGATGGGTTGCTGGGCACTGTTGCCGGCGACGATACGTTGCTGTGCGTGGCCGAAGAATCGATGGGCGGCGAAGCCTTGGCATCCCGTCTGTGCGACGTGGCGGGGCTGTCATGAGTGACAGCGCCGCTGGTGAGCCGGGCAAGGCACTGTGGCACGGCAGGTTCGAGGGCGGGCCCGCTGCAGAGCTGATGGCCTATACGGAGAGCCTGTCGTTCGACAAGCGGCTCTGGCCTGACGACATCGCAGGGTCTGTGGCTCATGTGCGCGGCCTTGCGCACGTCGGCATCATCTCGGATATCGAGTGCGATTCGGTGATCGCCGCGCTCGATGAGGTCGCGAAGGAAATGTCAGCGGGCACCTTCCACTTCGTTGCCAGCGATGAAGACATTCACACGGCCGTCGAGCGTCGCGTGACCGAGCTCGCTGGCCCGGCCGGTGCGAAACTGCACACTGGCCGCAGCCGCAACGACCAATCAGCCACCGACGTTCGGCGTTGGCTCAAGCGCGAACTGCTCCGTGTCGCTCAGCGAATTGTCGATCTGCAGCAGGTGCTGTTGCAACGTGCGGTCGATGCAGGCGATGTGTATCTACCTGGCTACACGCATCTCCAGCGCGCCCAGCCCGTGTTGCTCGCTCACCATCTGCTGGCCCACGGCTGGGCGCTCGCCCGCGACGTCGAGCGGTTGCTCGATGCGCTCGAGCGCATCGATGTCTCGCCGTTGGGCGCCGGTGCGCTGGCGGGTTCATCGTTGCCGCTGGACCCAGACTTCACCGCGCATGAGTTGGGTTTTGCCGCCCGCTTCGAGAACTCGCTGGATGCCGTCGGCTCTCGCGACCACGTCGCTGAAGCTTTGTTTGTACTGACGCTGGTGGGCATCAACCTGTCGCGCATCGGTGAGGAGTTCGTGCTGTGGACGACCGAGGAGTTCGGCTTCGCCACACTCGACGACGGCTACGCAACCGGTTCCTCGATGTTGCCGCAGAAGAAGAACCCGGACATTGCCGAGCTCGCTCGCGGCAAGGCGGGGCGCCTCATTGGCAACCTCACCGGCTTCCTCGCAACCATGAAGGGCCTGCCGCTCGCGTACAACCGCGACTACCAGGAGGACAAAGAGCCGCTCTTCGATGCGATGGACCAGATCACGCTGGCACTCGGGGCGATGGCAGGGATGATCGCGACCACGACGTGGGTGCCCGAGCGCATGCAGGCTGCTGCGGACTCCGAGACTGGTTCGGCAACCGACCTTGCCGAGTGGCTGGTGCAGCGCGGGACACCATTCCGTGATGCACACGCGATCGTGGGCCAGTTGGTGCGTCGGCATCTTGCAGGCGAGGGCAGCCTGCGTGAGCTTGTGATTGCAGACTCTGCGTTGGGCCTGGATGCGGCCGCACTGGTTGCTCCTGGCGTGGCTGTTCAGCGGCGTACCACTCCGGGCGGCGCCGGCCCGGCGGCCGTGGCAGTTCAGCTCGGCCGCTTCCGAACCAAGCTTGCGCATCTCCAGGCAGCCCTCAGCGGCGGTCTGGCCGAAGGCCTCTAATCCCAGTGCAGCCAGAAGCCGTGCGGGTGCGTCGTTGCCAGTCTTCGGACCGTCCGGCGGCGGTTGCGCCACGTCACCAGTGACAGAACGGTCAAGTGCTTGTCGGCTTCGTGACTGGGTACCGGCAGCTCGGGTGTTTCTGCCGGGCTCTCTGCAATCACCCACGACAGGTCGCGGGTGGCGCCGACGGAGTCGAGCGTGTCCACGTATCGGGTCCGTTCGTCGGCGGTGAGGTAGTTCAGCACCCAACTGTTGGTGACAACGGGATGCCCGAGGGTGGCCGCTTCCTCGATGGTGGGGGCAAGGTCTGCGATGGCATCGCCTATCCGAACGTCTGGCGGGTCGCTGCGAGCGATGGCGATCGCTGCGACCAGTCGTTCGAAGCGGTCGAGCTGGTCCGGCCACACGCATGCCTCCAGCCATCGAGCAGCGTCATCGTCGGTGACGTCGACGGGCTCACGATCGATTCCGATGGAGGCCGCGATCGACGGGATGCCTGTTGGGACGGGCACGGGCCCCCGAGTCGCGCATACGAGGTGGACGTCGGATGGGGTGCCGACGCTGCCACCGGGCAGGTACTCGTAGCTGAAACGGTCGAGCAGCAGGTTCAGGCCACCACTGGTGCCGACATCGACCATGGCGAGCGGTCCGCATTCGTCGGCAACGATGCCGAGTGCCGGTAGGAAGGTGGCGCACCGCCCGACCTCGTTGGTTTGCGTGCTTCGCGTCGAGATCAGTTCGCGAAGCGACTGCTCGTGACTGACGACAAAGGTACGAAGGGTGGGATACGGATCTGTGGCAAGCGGGGTGGCGGCCAGGTTCGGGTAGTAGGCGGCCAGCTCGGGCCCGTTGCCTGCGAGGAGCAGCGAGTGCACCGCGGCGAAGAACAGCACGGGTAACTGCTGGGGCTCAGGCGCCGAGGTCAGCAGGTCGACCACGTCTGGATCGTCGGCGATCGCAGCCGAAAGTCGCGAGTACAGCGGAGCGCGGGCGGCGGTGGTCTGGCCAAATTGGTGAAAGCGAAGCTGTAGTTCGGCGAGTTCCGGCACGGGCTGCACGTTACTAAGGCGGCGATGCGCGGCCGGAGCTGCCAACATGGGCTCCATATGGATCTGCTCGACGACCTGCACGCGCGTGGCCTCGTCCACGACACCACCGACCTGGCCGCGCTGCGCTACAGATTGGCGCAGGGCCCGATCGGGCTGTACATCGGATTCGACCCCACAGCCGACTCGCTGCACGTCGGCCACCTGGTGGGCCAGCTCTTCATGCGTCGCTTCCAGCTGGCCGGCCATCGGCCGTTTCCGCTGGCGGGTGGCGCCACCGGCATGATCGGCGACCCTGGCGGGCGCAGCGAGGAACGAAATCTGCTGGATGAGGACACGCTGCGTCACAACGTGGGTCGCATCAAGGAGCAGCTCAGCAAGCTGCTCGACTTCGAGCCCGGCCCATTCCAGGCAACGCTGGTCAACAACGCCGACTGGACCGCGTCCATCTCGATGCTCGAGTTCTTGCGTGACGTGGGCAAGCACTTCACGGTCAACCAGATGACAGCCAAGGACTCGGTGCGCAGCCGTATCGAGAGCGAGCACGGCATCTCGTACACCGAGTTCAGTTACATGCTGTTGCAGGCCAACGACTTCCGGCATCTGTATGAGGCTCATCAGGTGGAGCTACAGGCAGGTGCAAGCGACCAATGGGGCAACATCGTTGCCGGCGTCGAGCTGATCCGCCGCCGGCTGAGTCAGCAAGCCTTTGCGATCACCCATCCGCTGATGCTCAAGTCAGACGGGAGCAAGTTCGGCAAGACCGCCGGCGGCTCCGTCTGGCTGGCGTCCGAACGCACGTCCCCGTACCAGTTCCGTCAGTTTTGGATCCAGACCGACGACAACATGATCGGTACGTACCTGCGCATGCTGTCGCTGCGACCGCTTGACGACATCGACTCATTGCTTGCCCAGCAGCTGGAGGCCCCAGAGCGCCGCTCCGCCCAGCGAGCACTTGGCGACGAACTCACCTCAATGGTGCATGGTTCCGCGGCTGCGAAAGCGGCTGCCGAGGCGGCGACAGTGCTCTTCGGCAGCGATCCAACGGCCGCGTCAAGCGACGCTCTCGAGGTAGTCGCCGCAGAAGTGCCATCGGTCGCGCTGCCCGTCGACATCGATGGCGTCCGGGTGCACGAGTTTCTGATCGAAGCAGGCATTGCCAAGTCCGGCGGCGAAGTGAACCGCCTGCTCGCTCAGGGGGCGGTTCGCGCAGGAAATCGTGTTCTCGACCAGGATGGGCTGTTGCGCGCATCTGACCTGCTCAGCGGCTACTTCCTTCTCCTGCGCAAGGGGAAGCGCGACTTCATCGCTGGAAAACTTTCCACAAGAGGTTGATGCAGGTCGTTTGCTCCGCTAGCTTCGTATCTCGCTCCGGACGGGCAGTAAAGCCTCCGAAGTACCGGCACCAACAGCGGCTTCGGCCGCAGAGTGCCGCAGAGCGAGCCTAGAAATAGGTATCGGCTCCTTGAAAACAGAAGAGAAGACTGAACGCCAATGCGGGCAGTGATGGGGAAAGCCTTCGGGTTCTACCTAGACACTGTCTTGTCAATTCACAAGTCCACGGGCTCCCAAGCTCGTGGCAAATTTAATAGTCAGATCTGAGTGCTACAAACCATGGGTATTCCCCCGTGAGGCACTCAGCTCTTTCACAAATCGGTCTGGGCTCAATCCTTCGGGTGCGGGTCTTGACAGGTTTTTGTTGGAGAGTTTGATCCTGGCT
>JAYVVY010000459.1:0-8802 GCA_043786575.1 Ilumatobacteraceae bacterium | reverse complement strand
GTACGCCACCGTCCCGGTCGCGCCCGACACCACGACAACGTGATCGTTGGCCGAGACCTGCGCAGCGTCTGTCTCCTGACGCCATCGAGATGTGCCGGTGCGAATGTCGTGAGCTTCGAGGCTGCCGGCGTTCAACACGTACGCGACCTCGTCTCCGATCGCGACGGCGGGGTCGCCCGCTGCGGTCCATAGCGTGGCGCCGCTTTGTTCGTCGATGAACTCGATGGCGGTGGCCGGCCCAGTGAATTCGGGGTTGCGTCCACCAACGGTGGCGGCAAGCACACCAGAGCCGAACACTGGAGGGCTGTACAACGCTCGCCCGTTGGGACCGGGCTGCACCTTGCTCCAAAGCGTCGATCCGGTGGTGGTGTCTATGGCTTCGAGCCCAGTTGACAGTTGATCAGCTAGCGGGTCAAGAACGTACCGAATAGAGAGCTGACCGTCATTGATGGGCGGCATCCCTTCGGCGAGTGTTCGCGGCCCTGTGTGAACCTCTGCGGCGATGAACGCACCCGAAGCAACGTCGAGCTTCGTCGACGCGTACAGAAAAGAACATTTCGTGCGTGAGACGTTACCTTCCAGGTTGAGTGTCCCGGCGATTTCTTGGATGGGCCTGGCGTTGAGCAGGGGAGGCCGGCCCTGCCACCGTTCGTGCCCGGTCGAAGGATCGAGCGCGATGACCGTGGATCGCTCGGCGACGTACTCGCCCGGCATCCCTTCCGGTGCCGCGTCCATCGACGGTGCCGACGCCTGTTGCCCGTCACTGTCGACTGGTCCCGTCCCGCACGCAACCACCAGGAGCGCGAAGCCCACACAGATACTCAGTCGTCCCCGGAGTCGCTCTCCAACGAGCACGTTCACCACATTGCTTCCTCCAGATCGAACGACGACCGGATCCACCGGTGAGGCGCGGTTGCTCCGCCGACGATGTCCGACTGAAGCGCGGTGATGCCCCGCCGAGACCTCGAGGTCCCGATGCGCGGTGGTGGCTCACTTAGCCTCACCAGCCAGGTGGGCGCGGGCATGTACGCATGCCCTAGCGAAGAGGTGCCCGCGACCACGTGGTACCTTCCCACCGTCCGGGACCCCGTTGGCCGACGTCGAACCTCTCGCAGCCAAGTGCGGGCTTCGTCCTCGCTTTGCCGAGCGGTGCCATCGGATCAACCTCCCGACAAGCACTGCTGCAGGTCGGCCTGCGACCCTGGACTGGCGAGCTGCGGCGGAACCAGCAAGGCGCTGATCCAGCCCTTTGTTGCCATGCAGTCAAGGATCGGCATTCGACTCGCGACGGACAACGGCTCGGGCATCTCCCAGATGACAAAGGTGTCGCGGCATGCTTGCCATGCGCGATCGGCGGTCTCGCCAGGGTACGGCCCGACGCTCAGCACGCCGTCGATAACAACCTCCAGTCCGTTGCTGCGCAAGCAGTCGACGACAGCTGTTCTGGCGGGACCCAGAGCCCTGCATTGCGCGTCGGCCCCGTCGAACGCCGCCTGGTCGATGGGTGGTTCGTTGAGCATTGGATAGAAGCCCGCGTTGGCGAGACAGTCCATCTCGAATCGGAGGCCCTGGAGATACTCGGGTCCGCCTTGCTGGGTCGCGGTCAAGTAGCTGAACATCAGTTCCTCGCAGGCGTTCCACGCGGCCTGTAGGGCTTCGGGCGGCGTTGGTTCACGTGCTGGAACGGTTGCGCCGGGGGTGAGCGGCGGGGCCATGTCGACGCCCGAATCGCGAACGCAGGCCATGAATTGCTCGTAGGTCGCGGACTCGCTCGCCGCGAAGCCCTGGAATGTCAACTGGGTGACCGCCGCTCCTGCCTCGTCGCGTACATCGAGGGTGCGCGGCACCAACCGTGGTGGTTCTGCTGTCGGCTGTCCGACGAGTGGATCGATGACGACGAGGTAGTCACCGGCACGACCGCGTGCCGCGGGGAGCTGGGTGCCGTTCTCGTCGTAGACGGTGACGACCGCTGGGAAGTCGGCGGGAACGGCGAACTGGTACCACCCGCGTCCGTACTGGCCGGCGTTGGTGATTGCCACGGTTCCCGATGCTTCGGCGGGGATATTGCCGATGCTTCCTCCGTAGAGGGCGTCTTCGATGCAGAATGTTCGCCCGTCCGTGGACTCCCTGATCACCACGGGCGAGTCCAGAACGGTGGTCTCCAGGATCGCCGTTCCACCTGTGCAATCCGGCTGTGCTGCCCGGGCGGGCATGGTCGATGCGACGTCGGTGCTGACGCTCGACGTCGACGGCGAGGGGGGTGTTGTCGAACGAGCGGTCACCGAAGCCGTTGTGTCGACTGGTTCCACCGCGCCGCTGTCGGATTTCGCCGAGCTGCACGACGCGATCAGTGCCACCAGTACTGCGGCGAGCGACCACCTTGGACGATCATGTGACGCTCTCACGGTCAGTCGCTCGCGAAAGCCGGCACGAGGATCACGATGTCGCTGCCCAGAACGAACCCGACAAAGGTGACGTTGGGCGTTGGTGCCGAGTACTCCCACCGAGCCGAGCCCGTCACCGTGTCGAGCACTCGAACGGTCGAACCCGATGCCGCAACAATGTCCTCGTTCGACCGGGCGACGGGGCTCCACTGGCCCTCCACCGTCCAGCGAGTCGTGCCTGTTACGGCGTCGACCAGGTTGTACGACGAGACGGAACCGCCTGAGCCCAACGAGACGAGCAACACGTCGGTGCCTGACACGATGTGCTCGGCGTCAGTGTTCATCGTCACCGGAATTCCAGGTGGCACTGCTGCTAACTTCTCGCCGGTCAACGCGTCGCTCACTGCTACGACTGAGAACGTGTTCTGCTCGATTTCGAAGAGCAGATCGCCGATCGCCTGCACGACTCCGGACTCCGTGCGGAGATCGGCGCCGGTAGCGATGTCGACGATCGCGGTCCCTCCGGCAAGATTGGTCGGAACGGCCAGCACCGCGTTGCCGGCGGTCGGGGAGTACTGGTTTGGGGCAGGCAGGGGCACGATCTGGATGTCGCGTGACCAGCGCATCTCGCCGGTGGTGGTGTCGAGGGCACGCATGGTTGCCTTCCCGGCGTCGGCCGGATGAGTCGGCGTACCCGGTGGCGCATAGGGTCCTCCGCCGACTTCCACGATCAGCCCGTCGGTCGCTGCGATCGGTGTGCCCTCGGCGAGTGTGTGCTGCCAGCGATTCTCGCCGGTGTGGGTATCGATCGCCTCGACGGAGTCATCAAAGGTCACGACTGTCGATTCACCGATCACGAGGTGCGGTAGCTGCCCGGCGCTTGGGCGTCGCCATAGCTCGAGCCCCGTGTCATCGACTGCGAACATCTCGTTGCCTTCAGCGCGTCCCTGTTGTAAGAGCAGCGTGACACCGACGGATCGGCCGAGGACGTATCCCGGTGCCGGCATCGGCTCAGCCGCGCACTCCGACCATCGCTGCTCGCCGGTTGCGAGATCGAGGGCGATGAGCGACGGGACGTCTTCTGATCCGAACTCACCGCAGAAAAAGCTTGCTTCATTGATGGTCGTGAGTGCGGGACCCGTACTGGCCGGAGACGCTGTGGATGCAGCAGATGTCTTGGATGCGGCTAGCGAGTTGCTCGTAGAACTGGCCGCGTTCGTGACCGGGGGCCGTGACACGACGGAACTGCTGTCGATTTCGTTGTCAGCACAACTCGCGAACACACATACCAATACGGCGAGCACTCCAATCGGTCGAGGCGACCCGCCTCGCCGACGAGTGCTCGCCGACCGGGACATCGCCGAAGCGTTCATGGCACACTTCCCGACGATTCGCTCGCCTGGGGTCGGCTCGGAGGACCGTCGGCTGTCAGCGTCCCCAGGTACGAGCCGGCTGCGGAGTACATCTTCCATAAGTGCGCGACCTTGGCTGTCGAGCGTTCGTCGACATCTGTATCAAGGATGATCAGCCGGCGTCCGACACGGCTGATGAATTGGGGCGGGTTCGGATTCTCGCCGCGAACCTCCGCCAACGGCACGTTCTCGGGAATGGCGAACAGGTAGTAGTAGCTCCGGGTCAACGATGGCCCAGGGCCTGCTTCCAACAACTGTGGTGTCGATGGCGCTGCGACCACTTCGCGCAACCCGATCGGCAACTCGTCGCCCTCAGACACCCCGATTGATGGGTTGAGGCCCAAGCAAAACGTTTGGCCGTCATCGCGCAGCCCGACACGTAGCTCGGCCGCACCGGAGGCGACCACGCCAAGCTGCTCGGGATCCTGGCAAGCCCCGCGACCAGCGACTTCACTGGTCGCGACCGACTTGCCAGACCGTGCGGTCAGGGTCGATCTTCGACGTTCGAGAGTGGCGAGACCGACCACGACAACGACCGTCGCGGCAACCAGCAACCAAACCCTCGACCGGCGTTGCTTTTGCCAACTCGACTTCGCCGACGCGGGTTCAATGAGATCAGGCGACGACGCGCTGCGGGGCGTCACCGCCTGCAAGTCATCCAACGATTCCTCGTACAGTTCGACGAGTCGGGCACGAAACTCGGGGCGCATCTCCATGTCCTGAGCGCTGCGCTCGAAGAGTTCGCCTATGTCACCACTCATCGGGTGCCTCCAATAGAAGGACTCGAAGCCGGCGACGTGCTCGGGCCAACAGTGATGTGGTCGCTTGAAGGCTTCGCCCGATCAGCTCTGCAACCTCGGCGACGGAGTACTCCTCGACCGTGTGCAACGAAAGCGCCAGGCGCTCCTGCACCGGAAGACGGGCGAGCAGCCAACGCGCCTGATCGGTCGATACCGCGCCGAAGTCCGGATCCGGTGATTCAAACATCTCGCCAGCGAGGTGGCGTCGGACGCGAGCCGATTCTCGGTGGCGTGACCGGAGATGGTCGATGAAGCGGCAACGTGCAGCCGTCATCAACCAGCCGACATGCATCGTCACGTCCGTTCCCTCGCGGGCATGTCGCAACAGCGCGATGAACGTTTCCTGCACGATGTCCTCCGTCAGCGCAACGTCACCGCCCGTCAGACGCCCCACATATCGATGCACCTCCTCGGCCGACCGAAGGAAGAACTCCAACATCGCACTCGGCGAGTCGACCCTAGATCCTTCCTCCACTTCGACATAGGCTTGCACACCCTGTACTACGTCACCGCCGAACCAAATCTGTCGCGCTCGCGTCGAATTCCGACCTTGGCGCTTCCGCACCCGGCGAACTGGCGCGGCACATCTCCGTGCCGGTGCCAGCTCACTGGGCTTGACGTTCTACGCGGCCGGGGCCGGCAAGGAGCCCTGATCACACTTGACTGTCTGTTCGCTGTTGCCGGAACTGAGCGAAGGCATGAATTGGGGCAGCTCAGAGTTCGGCATGTCAACCCCGTCGACGGTTGCCGTGACAGTTGCGCTGCGGACGGCCGAGTCGCTTTCGAATTCGAACTCGCAGCCGCCGGACTCGAACGAGTCCTTGAAGTGCGTTCGTGTTACTACTCCAGCGCCGAACCACCTCACCTTGATGTCAACGGTGCGCACCAGCGTGCATGTCGGCTCAGGAGCACCGGGATCTGATGTGCAGTTAGTGAGGTCGACGATGGCCGACACCGACGCCCGACTCAGCTTGTCGCTGATCGAAAGTCTCGGCGAGTCGGTGACACCGCTCGCAATCAGGGTCGCCACAAAGCTCCCCGGGATCAGCTCGACATCGTACAGTTGCACGCTGACGAACTTGCCGGTCTGAAAGTTGTCCTTGTTCTTACCGGCACTGATCACGATCCCCGTGCAATGGAGCCCTGCAGGACCGCTGATCGGACAGTCCGTCAAAGTCGCGTTAGCGCTGACGGTCTCGAACTCAACCGTTGTCGTGTCGGCCTTGTCGGCACGGACATAACCCGGTGACCCGATCCCCAGGCTCAGCCCGGCCACAGTCGCAACGGTGATACGACCCCATCTGACCATCGCGACCTTTCGGACACGCGCAGGCGACGAGGACGGCCGGAAAGACATCGTCATGGCCACTCTTGGGCGGGATTGAACAGGCATCGAACCTCCTTTGAATTTGACACGGCCTCGATCGCAGATTGACAGACGAACGTTGCTCGCAGGAGACGCGGACGCTTCTCCCACACCCTCCAACGACACCCGGGACGTCAAGCTGTCGCCAAGCACGGCAAAAGCTCTGCGGGCGACACGTATACCCGCGGGCGCCGGCGAGGCGACGTCGACGCTACGGATCGGTGAACGCTCAGCGTGAAGGCGCGTCCTCTACCGCTGTGTCCTCGTCCCGCTGTTATACGGGTGATCGACGCGTCCGGAAGGTGGTCCCATCACTGGCGCTCAGGTGGTCCCATGCCACTGGCGCAACTCAGAGCTGAAAGTGGTCCCATGCCGCTCGCGGGCGACAATCGCGTATCACGGGAACCGCGCGAGATCTGGCAGATCTGGCGCGTTGTCCGCCTGAAGTCGATTCTCCACAAGCGATCACCGAACGACGAGAGATCACGGAAACTGGGCCCATGAGGTGCTCGCGAAAGCGAGGAGTCCGTGGTCGTTTGCCGCTCGAGCGCGCTGACACCATCGAGACGGCGATCGAGGCCGTGAGGCCCGGCATCTTCCTCGTCGTTTCGAGGTCACCGTGCTAGACGTTCGCTTCGTTGTCCGGTGGGAGCGCGGCGATGCTTGACGTCGGTCGCGGCAGCCGCGGGGTCGGGCGCCGAGCCGTCTTGACCGGTACGCTGGCTGACAACTGGACTGTTCCGGCACGTTGACAACCAGCGCTTCAGGCGGAGTCGGGATGGAGGTCAGGCTGGAGGGGTGAGGCGGACCAGTTGGAGGTTGTGTTCGACGATCAACGAGCCATCGGGCAGCACCGTGGACGACAACCCTACGAAACGTGAGAGCAGGGTGTCACCGATGACGTAGTGCTCGATGGTGCCGTCAGGCAACAGTTCGAGCAGCTTGTTCGGCTGAGCGGGATTTTCATTCACACTCCCCCAGTCGAGCAAGATCACGACTCCGCCGTCGGATCGGGGCAGGAGGAGCCCTGGCGACGGGGACAACGTTTCTCCGGCGAGCAGCCATCCCCGTTCCCCGAGACGGACCTCGATCCCTGCATCGGTGTGCTTCGCCGTGGGGTAGGGCCTGGTGTCGGTGATCGGGTTCCCCTCGAGGTCGATCCACGGCATCACCAGTGCAGCGTTCGGCGGCGGAAACTCAAGAATCGAGCTGGACAGCCCCCCGACGAGGCCTGTCGCTGTCGGCCAGAGTGGCCCGCCGGCCCGTGTCGAGGAGCCGTTCAACGGCCAATCTACTCGCGTGATCTCCGTGCCGGATGGGGCGACGGCCATGAGGTACGTCGGCCCGCGCAAACTCAGGCTCCTGATGTAGGCAATGTCGTGCGGCCCGATCGCGATGAGGTGAAGGTCATCGTCGACGCCGGGGGGTAGCTCGGTCTCGACTGGTACCACGCGTGGCTCATCCTCGTACCAGGTGAGCGTGTTCGGCCTGTCCGCCCTCGTGTCCCAGGCGACCAGCGTGCCGTTGGGCGAGACAGCCAGCTCCGGGCAAGAGGGAAACGGCGCGCGATTGCAGGCGATCGGGGGCTCGAACGTTTGTGCCGTCAGGTCGGGTGCCAATGTCCCCGGCCACTCGGGCGGGGTTGCGGCGGCGAGAGGCGCACGAGCTGGCCGTCGCGCCACACGACCGCAGATCCGTCGGGCAGCAGGGCGTGCACCGGCTGGTCGCCGAGGCTGAAGCGCTGAATGGACCCGTCGGGCAGCAGCTCGATCAGTTCGCTGGGAGCATCGGCGGACTCGGGAACCAGTGACAACACGGCTCCGCCGTCCCACCGCTGGCCGACCCGCGACCGGGTGCTCGGCTGGTCAGGCCAGGCGATTGTCCATCGCAGCTCGCCGAAGACCGCCTTCACGGTTCCGGTGGTGTAGCTGAGGTCCGGGTACCGGGCGCCGTCGCTCCCCCAACCCATCAGCAAGCGGGGGGCTGGTTCACATCCGCTCCAGCAAGAACCCTCGCGGAGGCCGCTGGCAGTGGGTTCGACGTCGGGACTCGAGCTGGCTGTTCGATTGGACTCTGTACCTGCCGGCCTGGCGGCGATCCTCACGAGTTCCCACGACTGCGTGTCAGGGGATCCGGCCACAAGGTAGGCGTTGTCGTCCGGCCCGATGGCCACCAGCTGGACCTGCTCGGCGTGGAGGTCGGCGGTGACGGGCACCACGTGCGGCTCGGCGTCATACCATGTGAGCGTCTTCGCTGCCTGGTCGTAGGCGACAAGGGTGCCATCTGGTGATACGGCCAACGACGGGCACAGCTCCAGCTCGCACTCGATCGGCGGGTCGAGCGGTCGCACCACCAGTTCGGTCGATGAT
The DNA here is from genome assembly GCA_043786575.1 of Ilumatobacteraceae bacterium. Classification (GTDB taxonomy): domain Bacteria; phylum Actinomycetota; class Acidimicrobiia; order Acidimicrobiales; family Ilumatobacteraceae; genus UBA668. The sequence continues at coordinate 471 of JAYVVY010000459.1, read as the reverse complement.
GCGACTACAGTGTCCGACGTCGGGACGACCTTGGATTGATTGCCCGGCAGAAAGGCGATCGCTGCCACGACAGCGGCAGCGACGCCGACCAGGACCGGGATTCGCCGACGCACCGACACACGATGGCGGGTGACCGCCCGGCGAGGGGTGCCTCGCGGCGCGTGACGAGCGGAACGAGGACGTCACCATGGAGCACAGACTGCAGGGCCGTCTCGGTGTCGGCTATCCGGGCAGCCTGTTCGTGAAGCAGTTCGGCCTCGTGCCGGCCTCGGGCATCGACGTCGATCATCGGACCACATCCTCCCGTGAAGCGAGGGCCACGGCCAGCTTCTCGCGAGCCTGGGCAAGCGTTGCGCGGACCGTTCCCGCAGCGATCTCCATCACTGCCGCGACCTCGCCGACGGAGCAGTCGTCCACGTAGTAGAGGGTGATCGCCAGCCGCTCACGAACAGGCAGTGCCCGCACCGCCGT
>JAYVVY010000458.1:0-29793 GCA_043786575.1 Ilumatobacteraceae bacterium | reverse complement strand
GATCAGGATCAGGAGATCTTGGAACTGGCCGATGAACCGTCGCCAGCCCGGCACGCGCACCGCAGCCGCCAACACGTTGTCGCCAACAGTTGCCCGGCGACTGGCAGCCTGTGCGTCCGATACCCCGCACGACGAGTCCACCTGCAGGCTGTCGAGCACTGCCTCGGCAGTGAGCCGGTACGGCTGGTCGAGGTCTGGCTGCAGCAGATATGTATCGGTGGGGGTATGCACGAGTCGAGATCCTTCGGTCGCAAAGCGGATGCTGGCCGAAGGTCTCTCCCGACCCGCTGGTAGGCGGGCCCTTGCTGCCGGGCTGAGAGCCGTAATGACGACAACAAGAAGGTGGGATACTCCCCTCCCCACTCATTCTATACCGCAGTTCAGAACATGGCAACCACTGCCGTTGTTGGCTTTGAGGTGCAGGCACCCGGCACAGCGGTTAGCGTTCTCGTTCGGACGAGCGACGGGGGCGGTGGGGGGAAATGGGCAGGTTGAGGTCGGGGCGCGCTCCCCGTGACACACCAGTCAATCCCACCATTGTCCGTCTCGTCGTTGCGCATCTGGCGGCGGCAATGGCCGAGTGGGCTGCAGTGATTGGTGTCCTCGTGTACGTCTTCGACGCCAGCGGCACCCGCGCCACCGGCCTCGCTCTGATTGGAATCTTGGCCGTCGCCGCGGTTGTCGCACCGTTCGCGGGTCAACTGGTCGATCGACAGCGGCCGCAACGCGTGCGACTGGCTGGTTTGGTCACGCAGGTTGCGGCGTACGGCGCTGCTGCCGGCACCGCATTCGCGAACGCCCCCGCCTACGTGGTGGTGCTGGCGACGACAGTCGCGTTGGCTGCGGTCACCACTCTGCGCCCGAGTGGGGCAGTGTTGCTGCCGGCACACGTCCGAAACTCTGCCCAGCTGGTGAGAGGCAACCTCTGGCTCTGGTACTCCGAGTGCTTCTGCGTCCTCGGCGGCCCCCTGGTGGCCACGGTATTGCTCGCAGCCGGCGGGCCGGCGGCGGTGCTGTGCGGTTGTGCTGTGGCCGCCCTGATCGCGGTTGCTCTCACCCTGCCCGACATCGCCATCGACCCGCCCGCCGGCGCAAAGGGCCACGACCTCCAGCCATCGTTCGTCGCAGCGTTCCGAGCACTTCGCGGCCGACCGGGAATGTTGAGCGTTCTCGCCGTGGTATGGGCTCAGTACGTGATGATCGGCGCCCTCGACCTGCTGTTGGTCGTCATCGCCCGCGTCGAGCTGGATCTTGGCGATACCGGCCCTGGCCTATTGGGCACAGCATTCGGGTTCGGCGCGTTTGCCAGCATCGCGGTCGCCGCCCGCATCACCCGCCGCTCGCGTTTGGCACCGGCATTGCTGACGGCGCTTGCAGCCGCTGGGATCGGGATGCTGGCTCTCGGCGTTGCGCTCACCGTCACGATTGCCTTGATCGTGTTGCCGGTCCTCGGGCTCAGCCGGTCGTTGTTCGACGGTCCCAGCAAGCTGCTCCTCCAACGCTCATCGGGTCCCGAAGCCCTGGGAACAATGTTCGCGGTCCGCGAGTTCTGCGGGTATTCGGGGTCGATCTTCGGATCGGTCTTTGCGCTGGTGATGCTGGAGGTTGGCGACTCACGACTTGCGCTGATTGTTCTGGGTAGCGCGTTCATCCTCCTGTTCGTCGTCACCATTCGCGGCTTGAGAGTTGCTGACGAGACGGCCGACATCCCCGTTGTCGAGATCAGCCTGCTGCGGCGGCTTCCAATGTTTTCGTCGCTGCCGCCGATCGCTCTCGAGGCTGTCGCTCGGTCGGCAAGTCATGCCAGCGTTCAGGCCGGCGAGGTAGTCATCCGCCAGGGCGACCTGGGCGACGCGTTCTACGCCGTCGTCGACGGGGCATTCGACATCGAAATGAGCGGCACAATCGTCGGCTCTGTCGAACGCCTCGGCTCCTTCGGCGAGGTTTCTCTACTCGCCGATGTGCCGCGCACCGCCACGGTGACAGCTTCCCGCGCTGGTCAGCTACTGGCGGTTGAACGCGCCGACTTTTTGTTAGCCGTGACGGGCACAGACACCTCGCGTCAGGCCGCCTGGGGTGTGGTGAATGCACTGGCCTTGGAGTCGGAAGTTGCCCCTGGCGAGGCGTTTCGCCGGGCCCAGGACGCCGACGCCGACCGTATACCGGACGCATAGCCGCGCCGCCGCCGCAGGTGCGAGTGGCGGCGGCTGCTCCTTCGTCACGACGGTGGAGTGCCGGTAGCTTGCTCGGATGAGAATGATCCGATGCCCGCGTTGCGGGCAAGTCGCCGTCCTTGAAGCGTTGGAATGCACTGATTGCGGTCTTGCCATCGGCTTCCACCCGCCAAGCTTGCGCATGGCCGAGGCCACGACCGCCGGGGTTGAGAAGGATGGCCGCACCTGGGTCCCCTGCTCAAACCGTGATTGGCGCTGCAATTGGCTGGTGGCCGACGACGCCGGCACGGCCCAGTGTTTCTCATGCAGCCTCACCCGTCAGCGCCCGGCCTCCGACGACACCATCGCGATCGAGAAGCTGGCCGACGCGGCGCAGGTGAAGCGTCGATTGCTCGTACAGCTCGCCGAGCTTGGCCTGCCGGTCGACCCGTTCTGGGAGCGTGAGGGTGGGCTGGCGTTCGACCTTCTGTCGTCGTTCTCCGGTCAGGGTCGGGTCACCATCGGCCATGCAAGTGGCGTAGTCACCATCGACCTGGTGGAGACGCTGGACGACTATCGCGAAGCGCTCCGCATTCGTTTGCGAGAGGCGTACCGCACAATGCTCGGCCACTTCCGCCACGAGGTAGGCCACTACTACCAGTGGATTCTGGTCGAGCAGACCGGTTGGATCGACGAGTGCCGTGAGCTGTTCGGCGACGAGCGGGCGTCCTACTCCGACGCGATTGATCGGCACTACGCCAACGGCGCGCCCGAGGGTTGGGAAACGTCGTACATCTCGGAGTACGCCACCATGCACCCGTGGGAAGACTTCGCCGAGTCGTTGGCGCACTACTTGCACATCACGGATTCGCTGACCACCGCGGCGGCCGGCGGCTTGGTGTTACAGGCGTCGCGGGTCGACGGATTGGTTGCGGACGATGTCGTGCCGCGCTCCTCGTACCAAGACCGTCCAATGAGCGAGATGCTGTCCGACTGGCACTGGCTGTCATTGCTGTTCAACCGTGTCAACCACGCGATGGGCAAGGGCGACCTGTACCCGTTCACCCTCACCGAGCCGGTACAACGCAAGCTCGATTTCGTTCACCGCGTCGTCCAAGATGCAGCCGGCCGCACCACCCGCGAGTCAATCCTTACCTAGGGCCCGTTCTCATCCGGCAGGGCGGTGCTCACGACGGTGGCCTTCGCTCAGCTCGGCGAGCGCGATCGGGTCGATCTGATCGGCCTTGGCCACAGCAACCGTGACCTTCGTCAACGAACGCAAGGTGGACGTCCGCAATCCGCCCTCCAACGCTGCGCGCTCTCCGAGAATTGCGCCGGGGCCGACCTCCGCGATCGGCTGGCCATCGACGAGCACGCACACCACACCATCGAGCAGTAGGAATACCTCGTCGTCTGCCGCACCCTGCTCGGTCAGCAGGGCATCCTGCTTCAGCTTGCGAATCGAAGGCTTGGCGTCACCACGCATGATCGTGGTCGCGAGGACGCGCTCAAGTCCGGTCTCCACAGCGGTCACCAACGCCGGCGAGTCGGTGTCGCCCCACGGGGTGTGCTTGCCGAACGAGTTTCGCCACCAACCCTTGAAGTCGGCCAGCCCCGCCTTTGCTGCGAGTCGCCCATGCGAGTCGTAGACCCAGTGGCGCGGGAAGGTGCTGGCACCGAGAAGTTCAAAGGAACTTGAACCATCGACGTTGAGGGTGAGCGACAATGTCGACCACACAGTCGGCGCCTCGAACTTCACGAACGGTGGCTTGCTCACTCGACGCGGCGCCGGCACGGCCGTGTGGCCACCAACCGTTTGGATGAACCTGACCGACGTTGCGTTGATCTCAACGGGCCGTTGGATGTCGTCGAACGCCACCGCCGCAAAGCTGGCCTGTTTGCCTCCGACCGCAACTGTGGTTGCCCCCATGAGGCAGCCACCCGCGTAGCCGGCATCGACAATGACACCGTTCTCGACCTCGATCCAGCCCACGAGGTTGTTGGCAAACCGAAAGCGGTCGGCCGCACGAAGCGCTTCCAGGTCCTCGATGACGTCCGGCGGCGGGTCGTCGTAGTGAGTGAACCCGCTCCCGAACACCGCCTTGTTGATCCCCGTCACCGCCTCGCTCGGAATCCAACTGAGGCTGGTCACACAGGCGTCGAAGCGCATCACGTCACCTCTTTGTTGTCTGCCCGTGACTCGTCGTTGGACCCGCATGCGCCCAGCGTCAACAGCGACGCCGACCCGAGTGCGATGAGCCCGATCTTGCTGGTGTGGTTCATGCGTTCTCCCTTCATCGGAACCGCAACCGTGCGCTGCGGGCTTGCTCACGACGGTACGGATCGGCGACAGATCCGGCGAGGTGACAGACCGGTGTTTCGCCGTGGTGCCAGCACCCCTGTGCAAGGGGCGCCACCGTCCTTGTCGCGCACGCATAGACGTGGTCTGATCAGGGGGTGCGGACTTCGCTCACTCTGGCCAGGGCACAACTCACCCGCGGGTGGAAGTCGCTGATCGGCCTCACCACGCTGATCACGCTGGTCGGTGGCTTGGTACTGGCCGGGGCGGCCGGCGCGCAGCGTACGCGCACAGCGGTCGACCGAATGATCGTCGCCACCGACGCTGCCGATGTGTTGATCAATCCGGACGCCGGCGATGACTCAGCGCTCGATTTCGACACGGTCGCCGCGCTTCCTTCAGTCGCGGCCCTTTCCAAGATTCAGGGCGTGGCGGTCTTCCGCCCACCCCCATATGCCTCCATCGAAGACATGTTCGGGGAGTCGTCGATCCTCGCTTCCGACGGCGGCGCCATCCTCACATTCGACCGCCCGGTGTTGGTCGCGGGGCGCCTTCCCCGCCTCGATGCGGTCGATGAGGTGTACCTCGGCGAGCGGTTTGCGGACCGAGGCGGATACTCGGTCGGCGACATCCTCGACGTGCGGGTGGTTCCCTTCGACGAGCTCGCGTCTGCATCGGAACTGGCCGATCGCGGTGAGCTCGACGCTGCGCTCAGCCAACTGAATGATCCCTCGGTCGGATCCGTCATTGGCCTCCGTGTCGTTGGTATCGGGAACACGCTCGATGATGTCGCCGTCGACGAAGGTTACGAACCGTTCGACGGGTGGATCGGTCCTGCCGTGTACTCGAACCTCGGGGAACCGTCGGCAGGCTTCGGCGGAGCCGTCGTGCGTCTCAAGGACCCCAAGGCGCTCGACGAGTTGAAAGCCACAGTCGACGCGCTCGCACCCGACGAGAAGATCGTGTATCAGTCGCAACGAGTGACGCGAGCCAAAGCACTGCGGGCCACCGAGCCGTCAGCGACCGCACTCGCCGTGTTTGCCTTCGTGACAGCGTTGTTGGGCTTACTGCTGATCGGCCAGGCCATCTCGCGCCGGTTCCAACTCGACGCGCGCGACAACGAGATACTGGCAGCGCTCGGTACGACCCGACGGGAACGGTTCCTGGCAGCGCTGTGCCGACTTCTGCCAACGGCCGTCGCAGGGGTACTGGGCAGCGCGGTACTTGCGACTGTTCTCTCGGTCATGACCCCGGTCGGCCCGGCCGCGATTGCCGAGCCCGACCCAGGATTCGACTTCGATGCGCCGATCGTCCTGGTTGGTGCCTTGAGCATCCTCGTGGTTGTAATGCTGCTGGGCGCACTTCCCGCGTGGCGCAACGCTGGTCAACACGCCAGCGGGAAAGCAGAGCGTGGTTCGGCAATCGCCGGCTGGCTCGCCAGACAAGGGGCATCGGCACCGCTCACCACGGGCGTGCGCTTCGGGCTGGAGCCCGGTAGCGGACGGACCGCCGTGCCGACCAGGGCGACCATTGTTGGGGCACTCACCGCAGTGGCCGTCGCCACCGCCACCGTCGTGTTCGCCTCCAGCCTGGACCGTGTCGTCGCCGACGGAAAGTTCTACGGCTCCAACTTCGACATCGTCATCGACTCCATCGGACTCTCCGACGAAGTGCCCGCCACAACCTTCACAGGTGCGGTCGTCGACGCTGCGGCGACAAGCGCCGAGGTCCAAGCCGTCAGCCGATTGCGGATCGGCGAGATTCGCGTGGACGGCCGAACGGTTACCACGCTGGCGTTCGGCCCGAGTAACGCTGCGACGGGTCTCGCCCCCGCCGTCGAGCCGACCATCGGCGCCGGGAGCGCACCCGGCGTGGTCGGCGAAATAGCCCTAGGAAGCACAACAATGAGGGAGCTCGGGGTCTCGATTGGCGACACGGTCAGCGTCGCGTCGGCGCAGTTCACTGGCGATGCGACAGTGGTCGGGCGGGCAGTACTTCCCGGAATTGGCCTCTACCAGGGCTCGGATCGAACGTCAATCGGTGTCGGGGCTCTCGTGCCGATCGACATGCTGGCGCCGCCTGGCAATGGAACCAGAGAGCTCGTTGTCGTCGAATTGCGCGCAGGCGCCGACACGGCAGCGTTTCAGTCGCACGTGGAGGACTCACTGGTCGGCGTCGGGACAGCGACTTTCGAAACCGATGCAAGGCCGTCCGACATCGTGAGTCTTGCCCGGCTGCGGTCGCTGCCCGTGGCGCTCGCCTCGGTGCTGGTGGTCCTCGTCGCGTTCACCGTGCTACACGCGATGATCGTTGCGGTGCGTCGACGGCGTCGCGATATCGCGGTCCTGCAGGCGCTCGGGTCCACCAGCGGTGAGTTGACATCAGTTGGTGTGTGGCAGGGCGTGACCATCGGGCTGGCGGGGTTGCTGTTCGGCCTACCGTTGGGCATCGTTATCGGTCGATGGTTCTGGACGCTGCTCGCCAACGCTTTCGGCACACTCGCCGAGCCAGTGGTTCCGTTGTTCGGTGTGACCGCTCTCGCCATCGGAGTTCTCTTGCTGACGGCGACGGCCGGTGTCGTTCCGATCCGCCGCGGCCTACGGCTACGGCCCGCAGAGGTGCTGCACAGTGAGTAACGGGACTGGAAATTGCCGCAACGCTGTCGTCGTGGGTGCTGGCCCGAATGGACTGATGGCAGCAATCACGCTTGCTCGTGCGGGTTGGGACGTCACCGTCTTCGAAGCAGCAGAACGCCCAGGCGGAGGCACGCGTTCGGAGGAGCTCACACTGCCGGGCTTCGTACATGACGTCTGTTCGGCAATTCACCCGCTCGCAATCGGCTCCCCGGCGTTCCGTGAGTTGGCCGCCAGCGCCACCCCGCTCGCTGACCACGGGTTGCGATGGGTACACCCGCCGGCACCGGTGGCCCATCCGCTCGATGACGGGCGGGCGGCAATTCTCTATCGCTCGGTCGACGAGACGGCGGACGGACTTGGCACGGACGCGCGCAATTACCGCAAACTGTTTCGTCGGCATGTCGCCGCGGGCTTCGAACTGACCGACGGCTTGCTCTCACCATTCACGATGCCGCCGAAGCACCCACTTCACTTGGCCAGCTACGGGGCGGTCGGAGTCATGCCAGCGCGGTTGGTGGCTCGCCACCGCTTCGAGACAGACGAGGCGCGAGCATTGTTCGCCGGGTTGGCGGGCCACTCGATTCTTTCGTTGCGAGCTCCCATCACCGCGGGGTACGGGTTGATGCTGGGCGTGCTTGCCCACGTGGTCGGCTGGCCGCTCGCCGAGGGCGGGTCGCAGCGAATCGCCGACGCGCTGGTTGCAGTGCTCCAGTCGCTCGGCGGTCGCGTGGAGTGCGACCGCCGCATCGAGTCACTCGCCGAGCTTCCCCGGGCTGACGCTGTGTTGCTCGACGTCACGCCGCGCCAGGTACTCGCGTTGGGAGGCAACGACGTGCCAGCGCGATATCGCAAGGCGCTCAGTCACTATCGCTACGGCGCCGGCGTCTTCAAACTCGACTGGGCGCTCGACGGTCCGATCCCGTGGACGAACCAGCAGTGCGCGCTCGCGGCCACGGTTCACGTCGGCGGCACGCTGGACGAGGTCACCGCTTCCGAGCACGCCGTGCAGTCGGGCCGCACCCCCGATCGCCCGTACGTACTTCTTGCGCAGCACACCCTGTTCGATCCCACGCGCGCCCCCGCCGGACGTCACACGGCTTGGGCGTACTGCCATGTCCCACACGGCTCCACGACCGACATGACCACCCAGATCGAGTCACAGGTCGAACGCTTTGCTCCCGGCTTTCGCGATCGAATCATCGCACGACACGCAATGAACACAGAGGCGGTGCACCGCCATGACGCCAACTACATCGGCGGCGATATCAACGGTGGCGTTGCTGACCTACGGCAGTTCGTACGCCGCCCCACCCTCGGTCTGCATCCATGGAAGACACCGATGCCAGGTGTGTATCTCTGCTCGAGCTCCACCCCGCCTGGCGGCGGCGTTCATGGGATGTGTGGCTGGCTCGCCGCCCAGGAGGTACTGCGCAATGCGTGATCGATGCGAGACTGAGGCCGGAGGGACGACAGTGCCCGACGAACCGAGCGCGCAGGTCAAGGTGATGATCGTCGACGACCAGCCTCCATTTCGCGCAGCTGCCCGGGCCGTCATCAGCCGAGTGGCTGACTTCGAACTGATCGCTGAAGTGGCTTCCGGCGAGGAAGCCGTTGAGATGAGCGCTGAACTTCTCCCGCAGTTGGTGCTGATGGACATCAACATGGGCGAGCTCGATGGCATCGAGGCCACGCGCATCATCACCCAGGCCAGCCCCAACACCAAGGTGATCCTCGTGTCGACATACGCACTCGATGATCTGCCGCCACGAGCACGAACCAGTGGCGCAGTTGCCTACGTCAACAAGGACGAGCTGTCGCCGCGAGTGATCAGGCGGCTGTGGGAGTCCGGAGGCGACCCGGCATGGCTGGCGCAGCGCTGAGCGGTCTCAATCCTTCGTCAGGGGAATGAAGCCGACCACGGTCGTTCCCTTCGTGGGCGACGACGTCACGTCGACCCGGCCCCCGAACGCGCCAAGTCGGTCTGCCATGTTGATGAAGCCATGACCCGCGCCCGCACCTGTCGAGGTGTCGAACCCGGCACCGTCATCGGTGATCTCAAAACGCAATGAGTCACCCGAATCAACCACCACGACGGACGCCGAGGCACCCTCGCCAGCGTGCTTGCCTGCGTTCTGCAGCGCCTCGAGCGTGCAGAAGTACACCGCTGCCTCGATGTCGTTGCCGTAACGGCCGACGCCGTCGAACTTCACCGTCGTGGGTAGCGCGGCCCGCCCGGCGGCCGCCGGTAGCGCCCCACAGAGCCCTCCCGAGACGAGCAGCGGTGGGAAGATGCCGTGGGCCAGCGCTCGCAGTTCTGCGATGGCCTCCTGTACATCGCCCTTGATCTCATCGATCATCGCAAGGGCGTCGTCAGGGTCGTCCTCCACCGCGTCGCGGGCGAGGCGCAATTTTACCGCTAGCGCCACCAGGTGTTGCTGTGCACCATCGTGCAAGTTGCGTTCCAGCTTGCGCCGTTCACTGTCGCCCGCGGCCACGATACGGGCCCGCGAATCGACCAACTCCTGGTTGCGCAACCGCAGCTCGTCGAGGCTCGCCTGCAAGGCCGTGTCCAGCTGCACGTTGTGCAATGCGAGACCGATCTGACGCGCGATCTCGGTGAGTACCGTCTCTTCGGATTCGGTGAACAGCTCACCGTCGGGTCGCCGCGCAACGACGATGAAACCCAGGAGCATCCCTGCGTGCGCAACCGGTGCGACGCGCATCGCCGAGCTGCCCGCCGGACCGACGAGCTGTGGCACCCAGATATCGAGCCAGGTGCCGCCGCTCACACCGGCGCGCGCGACGACGGGAAGCTCTTTGGGCTGGATCTCGATTGGTGCGGGTTGCCGATGCGGCACGCCCGACATCAGTTCGTAGCGACCGGACTGCCCCGTCCACACCTCGGCCGAGCTCAACCCCATGCTGGTGCGCAGATTCTCCGACAACTGCAGCATCAGCTCGTCGAGCGGGATCGACCGGGTCAGCCGTTGGCCGAATGTGCGCAGCGTTTCGTCGGGCGCCACACGAGCGCCGTACACGAGACGATTCGCGCGCTCGGTCAACCAGCGTCGAGCAGGAAGGTACAACAGCGCCGCAAGACCTGCCGCCGCCATCGACAACAGGAGCAGGGAACGCTCACCACCCTCGGGTGTGCGCCCCAGTCCGAGCACGACAATGACATAAATGCCCAGAACCAGTGCCGTCAGGCCAGTGATTGCCACTGTGTGCGTCAGCAACACGTCGACGCGGGCAACCATCTTGGGCAGCGTGCCGGCGACGATTGCGAGCGGGATGACAGCCGTGCATGCGAGCTCCACGGTGCCGGGGCTGTGCGGACGGTCGGTGAGTACACGTAGCGCGAGCACCACCAGCACTGCCTCGGCACAAACCGACAGGCCCCAACCGATCCATTGGATACGACGTCGCTCCACGGCGCCGACGACGCGATAACGCAGCAGGGTGCCGTACGCACCAGCGACGATGGCCGCTGCCCACAGAGCCACGACCGGCCACACCTGCAGGTCGTCGAGATCGACGATCAACGAGGCTCCGACTGCGACAGCAAGCGAGTAGCCGACCAATGCGCTTCGCCGCCGACCTGCAGTCTTCAGACGGCCGTCCGGCAAGGACAGGAACATGTGGAGAGCGAATGCAGGAAGAGCTGCGAGCGAGCCACGTAGCGCGACCGCAGCAAGGTCTTCGGCCGAGCTGCCGACAGCGGCATCGACGACCACCGCTTGTGAAAGGCAGACGATCCCGGCCACGACCGAGCCCGCCATCACGATCGGACCGAGTCGTTCACTACGCCGCCGCCATCCGAGTGCAACGCCTGCAGCGGCCCACAATGCCGTCAGCAGCGCGCCGACGAACTGGGCCTGTGTCGGCCCCTCCGAGCCGGACGCAACGACCAGTCCAGCCACGCACAGTGCCGCCGCCAACGGTGCCGCAAGGAAGCACCAGGCCGTACCGAGTTCAGGTTCCTTGTTCATCACTCGGCCCTCAAGACCTGCGCAGTGAGCAACCTGGCCGCGCGCCGACCTACCAATGAAGCGGCGAGGACGACGACTATGAGAATCGCGAACGGCGTCACGATCAGGACCTGCCAGGGGATGGACACGAGATCAACGGCCCCGACACCGGAGGCGACGCGCTTCCAGGCCACTCGTCCGACGAAGAGTCCTAGCGGGACGCCAGCAAGTGCCGCGATCACCCAGGTCACCGCTGCCTGCCAACGGATCGTCGATGCCGCCTGGACCCGAGTGAACCCCAACGCCTTCGCAATCGCGATCTCCGATCGGCGACGGGTGCCGGCGACCAGCAGGCTGTGCGACACACCTCCCAGTCCGAGCACCACGAGTGCCAGCGCCAACAGGCGCGGAACGGTTCCGATCTGGCCAAGCGTCATCACCCGTGATGGGGGCAACGTGGCCGTAAAACCGAGCGCTGTCAGTTCTTCAACGCTGCTTTCACTGCGCGTACCGAGGCGGACGAAGGCGCCGTTCACCGCTTGTCGATCGGGGGGCTGCAGCTGCGCCAAGCCTTCTGGTGTCATCACGAACGCCGTGTCGGTGTCGTCACCGTCGCTGAGGCGGCCGATGCCGCTGACTCGAAACGTTTGCATCCCGGTTGGTCCCGCATCGAGCTGGACTTCGTCGCCAATATCGACACCCAGTCGACGGGCGGTGTCGACGCCGACCACCACGTCCTGCGGTGTTTCCGCGAGTCGACCACGAGTGAGAATCGGCCCCATGGCGCCGATCATCGCGTCGAACGCTACTGGCGAGACAAGGTCCGTCCCGGACGCGGCGGTCACCACCCACTTGTTGCCGCTCACTTGGTACTGAACGGCAAATGCCTCTACCGACCTGTCGGCCATCACCGTGGCGATCAATGCGTCTGGGTCTTCGGGTCGCTCCGTCAACTGCATGTCCCAATCCGCTGCAAACGCCGATGGGCTCGCGAGTACATCGTCGATCGATCGTTCGATGAGCGCGACTGCGATCGGCCCACCAATCGCCAAGGCCAGGCTGGCAATCGCCGCGAATGCAACCACTCGAGAACGACCACGAGAAGGACTGAGTGCAAAGCTCGTACCGATTGCGGCGGGAGGGTTCATCCTCGAGGCGAATCGCCAGGGCTTGGGTGCCTCTTGCTCTCGTAACCGCTCAGCGCGGGCCGAGCGCCATGCCACCAGCGTCGCTATAAGGATGACCAGCAATGTCAAGATGACGGCCCCTACCGGTAGAACCACAGCATCGAAGTGCAAGCCGGGAGCGATCTCCGCCCGCTTGGCGATGCCGCGCGGGAAGAGTGGCGACGCAAGAGTTGCGACCGCGACCGCCCCCGCTGCGCCGACGAGTGCTGCCGGCATGAGCACGGTGATCCATCCACGAACGATCTGCGGACGCGTCGAGCCGATTGCCATCAACGCGGAAGCGACACCGCGGTTGGCGACATACCGACTGAGGACCTGCACAATCACCAGTGCGGTCGCGAGCGCCGTGACCGCGGCTGCTATCTGCAGGGCGCCGACCTCCAGGCCAACCGCCCGTTCCACCCTGGGCCGCAACTCATCGTCGAGCCGTTCGACCACGAGACCAGTTCCGGGGACGACTTCTTCCACGAGATCCGAGATCCGAGCGACGTCGGCAGACGCTGCGCCGATCCACACCGAGCAGTCGCAGTGGGCGATCTGATCGGCATACCTGTCGTAGAACTGAGTCGACAGCAGCGCCATGGGCTCGGGGTTGTCGGAGATGTCCTCAGGGCTGCGATAGATGCCCACGATGCGCACTTCTACCGTTGGGCCATGGTCCTCTTCGACTGCGCTGTCGATGAACGCGTCGGCCTGATCGGGGGCGTACGAGCGCAGCAAGATCATGTCGCCGACCCCTTTGCCGGTGTCACGGGCCGCGACCTCGTTGAGCATCACCTCATCGGCGGCAATCGCCGAGCGCCCTGTGATGACATGACCGCCTTCTGGCGGGTTCGGGCCGTAACCGGGGCCGAGCGCCGGCGAGAAGAACGAGAGCGGAGCACCATCGATTTCCATCGCCACTGCCATCCATGCGGTTGGCCGCACACCGGTCACGCCGTGCATGGCTGCGATTTCGGGTGCAAGAGCCCACGTGTCGTCAAAGGCACCGAGGTGGGTCTGCATGCCTGCGGCCGAGACCGCAAGCGGGCCTGAGACCTGCGAGAGAAACCGATCGAACGCGCCGTCGGCGCGACGGGCGCCGGCCCACGCGGCCATCGTCAGTCCGCCACCGACGGCAACCACCAACGCCAGGCCTGTCAGTGCGCGCCAGCCGCTGCGCCACTCCGAGCGCACCCACAACCCGAGCCTGCCCATCACACAGAGCCAGCAATCATCCAGCGCCGCGCGGCGTCAGCCCAGTCCGTCGTCATCGACACGGCCGTCCTTCATGCGCACGATCCGTTGGGCTGCGTCGGCGACGGGCTGGTCGTGGGTTACCAGCAAGATCGTCTGACCCCCCTGGTGCAACCGGCGGAACAGTTCCAGCACTTCCTCGCCACCTTCAGAATCGAGTGCACCCGTTGGTTCGTCGGCAAGCACGATTGTCGGCTCGTTGGCAAGTGCGCGGGCGATCGCCAAACGTTGGCGTTGACCCCCCGACAGGACGCCCGGCGCCTGCTTGGCCTTGTCACCGATACCGAGCAGATCGAGCAGGTCGCGCGCGCGGGACTCCGCCACCTTCCGTTTGCGACCGGCGATCACCGCTGGCATGACCACGTTCTCCAGGACGGTCATCCCCTCGAGCAGGTTGAAGAACTGGAAGACGATGCCGACGTGCCGGCGACGCATGATGGCAAGTGCATTCTCGTCCTTTCCGGCCAACGACTCGCCCGCAATGATGACCTCCCCCTCGTCGGGGACATCCAGTCCGGCGACAAGGTTGAGCATTGTCGACTTGCCGCAACCAGAAGGTCCCATCACTGCAACGAACTCCCCGCGACAGACGCTGAGGTCGGCCCCTCGAAGCGCCCGAACCGGAGCGGTGTCGGCCTCGAATGTGCGATAGACGGCAGACACCTCGATCGCCAAATCCGTGTGCTGTTCACCGGGGGTGGTCTTCGCCGGGGTCGAAGCAGGGTCGCTGATGATGTCGGTCACGTCGGGGCTCCTTGGGACGTCGGTGGTGGCAGGGTCTGGCGTGGCAGCCGATACGGGCTGATCGGGGTGTCGCGGCCTTTCACGAGCTGCGAGGCGAGTTGCTCGAACTGCGGGGGGCACGAGGTCAGCGCGAGCCATGTGGGCTCGCTCAACACGGTTTGGCCGGGCTCGGCGAACTGCTGCAACCGCTGGCACAGGTTCACGGCATCACCGACGAGCGTGTACTCGACCCGCTCTTCACTTCCGAGCAGCGCGGCCGCCACCGTGCCGGTGCTGAGACCAAGACCCAGTTCGAAGGGTGTCCGATTCTCAGTCAGCCATTCCGCATTCACGGTGTCCTGCGCGCGGTGCATCGCCAGCGCGGCGGCGAGGGCACGGTCGGCGTGACCGCTCGCCGCAACCGGCGCTCCGAACACCGCCATCACCGCATCGCCCACGTACTGCATGACCGTTCCTCCCTCGGAAAGAATGGCACGATTCATCTCGGCACGATGGCGGTTGAGTTGCTGAGCCAACACGGCCGGATCGGCGTGCTCGGCAATCGTGGTGTAGCCGCGGATGTCGCTCATCACGACGGTGACTTCGAGCGTCTCGGTCTCGCCGATGGCGCGGCCTTCCGCAATGAGTTGGTCGGCCACACCGGTGGGGAGCAGTCGACTCAGGCTCTCGCCCTGCTCCTCACGCTCGACGATGGCTCGATGTAGGCGACGGAGCCGGTCGAGCGCGCCTGCTTCGCCGCTCGACACACCCTCGGCCAGCGCGACGAACAGCCGCTCCACCCGATCGTCAACCGCTGACGGCGTGGTCTTCAGTTGCACTGCGATCGCCTTGATCGTGCGGCCGGTGGCGACCATCTGCAGTAGCTCATCATCATCGGTGCTCAGCCCGCCCGTGCGGCGAACCGGGTTGATCAGCGCAGACACGATCACCGGGTCGAGCATTGACCCACCGGTAGCAACCTCTCGGATCGCTCGCGACAGCTGATCACCCTCGGCGATTCGATCTTTGAGCAGGTATGCGTAGCCGGCCGACCCCTCGGCGAGCAAGGCGACTGCGTAGTCCGGATCGTCGTACTGACTGAGGATCACCACCCCGGTTCCAGGATGGCGCTTGCGAATCTCCTTGCACGCGTCGATGCCCTCACGCTCGAAGTGCGGCGGCATGCGGATGTCGCTGACAATCACGTCGGGGTTGGCCGCCTCGGCGCCTGCCACGAGCGAGTCGTAGTCCTCCGCCATCCCGACCACCTCGACATCCGGGTCACGTTTGAGCATTGCTGCCACGCCCGCCCGGATGATGGCGCTGTCGTCAGCGACGAACACGGTGATAGCCCCCATGTCGCCATCGTGCACTCACTGACCACACGAGACGAGGGCGTCTCCCTGCGTCTTGGAGGGGGTGCCAGCCACACCCCGTGAAGGACGGAGGGCACCCTGGTGTGGCAGGCAATAGCCGTGTACAACGAAACCGATGACGGGCGAATGGTGTCCTCGATGCTGAACTCTGCCAGCGGAATTCGCGCCGGATCCCTGTTGCGCCGGTATTGGGTCGCCACCATCGCGCTTGGTGTGTTCGCCGGCGTGGCTGGCGGTGCGGCGCTCGGGGTGTGGGGAATTGCACGTCGGACGTCCACGGTCTACGACCGCTTCGTCGCATATGAGGACGCCGCCCAGTTCATTGTCTACGGATGCACGGAGGGCGCAACGGAGGAGGAGATCAATCTCGACCCTCAGGCGGTGTGTGGTTCGTACGACTACGCCGACCTACGCGAGTTTCTATGGTCGATGCCATTCGGCTACAGACGCTAGGGCTGTACGCCATCGCTGGCTTCGTCGCGTTGGCAGCGCTGGTCTTCGCCGGGCAGGCCGTGGCTCGCCAAGTCCGACGCGAATGGTCTGACGCCATGACTCTCGACGCTGTCGGGATGACACGGCCGGGAATGGTTGGCGCGGCCGCCCTTCGCGCCGCAGGCTTCACGGCCGTGGCGGTATCTGTTGCGTTCATCGTCGCAACAGCAATGTCACCTCTGGGTCCGGTGGGCATTGGACGAGCCGCCGAGCCAGATCCCGGAGTGCACCTCGACTGGGTGGCATCAGCAGTTGCACTACCAATCATTGCGGCGTGCCTGTTCGCGAGCGCAATCATTCCTGTGGCGACGGTGCGTCGGAGGATGAATCCGGATCGCGGTCTCACGGCTACGAGCCGTCTCGCTTTTTCGTTGCCTGCCACGGGCACAGCGGGGCGAGCCCTCTCTCGTGCTCGTGCCGCTGGGGGGCTCACGCTCGGGTCAGCTGTCATCGGCGCGGCAATTGCCAGCGCTGCTGGCGTCGCAGCCTGGACATTGGTGTCGAGCTACGACGGACTTCGGGCGCATCCCGCCCGTTACGGGTCGTCGTGGGACGCCAAGGTCGGCAACGTCGGCAACGGTGCTCAACAACTGGACACCCGCGAGCGGCTCGCCGCGATCCCCGGCATTCGTGCCGTCGGCATCCATTCTGCCAAAGGCATCGGCGATGATGATCAAGCCACTCTCTTCGCAGCCGAACCATTTCTCGGGGACGTTTCGTTCGGCACCATCACTGCCGGACGTGCACCCACTTCGTCCAACGAGATCGCCCTGGCGCGAAACACACTCGAGAAATACGACGTCTCCATCGGCGATGTGGTCGAGATCGCGAAGCCATTCGAACCCGGGACAGTGTTCTCCTTCGACGTGGTTGGCGAGGTTGTCGTGAACGACACCCTGTCGTCCCGACCCGGGCGGGGTGGCTTGGTGACCATCGCTGGAATGCAACGAGTGGGTATCGATGACCTCGCCCCAACGTATGTGGTGTGGGTCGACCCGGGCGTCGACCGCGCCGCCACACTTGCCTCGGTGCAGGCGGCTTTCCCGACGACGTTCTTGGAGCACAGCACACCGAGGTCGGTCAGCAACCTGGGATTGGTGTCGAACCAACCGGCGCTGCTAGCGCTCCTCGTCGGTGTGCTGGCTGCCGCTGCGATGGTGCATGCACTCGTCATCTCCGTTCTGCGCGGGCGCCGTCAGATCGGAGTCTTGAAAACGATCGGGTTCACGCGTCGACAGGTGGTTGCGACGGTCGCGTGGCACGCCTCCACGTGAGCTATCTGGGCCCTCGTCATCGGAGTGCCACTCGGCATCATCGTCGGTCGAACGGTATGGACCAAGATCGTCGACAATATCGGCCTCGTCTCGGCTCCATCGGTGTCCCTGCCAGCGATCCCGATCGTCACGGTGGTCGTCCTCACGATGGCCAACCTCGCTTCACTCGGGCCTGGCATCGCCGCCGCTCGCACCCGCCCAGCGCAGGCGCTTCGCGCAGAGTAGCGGTCACGTCGTTTCGTGGTCTGCCAGATACATCAATACGGCCTTGACTCGCCGATGCACTGTCGATTCCTCGTTCAGCCCGAGCTTCGAGAACAGCGAGTTGATGTGCTTCTCGACAGCACGTTCCGACAACACCAACGTCGATGCCACGCCAGCGTTGTTCTTCCCCTGAGCGATCTCAGAGAGCACATCGAGCTCTCGCGGCGTCAGTAGTTCGAGCGGCGAGCTCCTCGCGCGAACGCGTGATGTCACGAGCGCCTCGACCACTTTCGGGTCGATGACCGACCCGCCCGCGGCGACCTCTCGAATGGCATTGATGAGCTGGCTGCCCTCAGAGATTCTTTCCTTGAGCAGATAGGCGCGCCCGTGCGATCCGCCTTCCAACAACTGCAGCGCGTAGCTGGGCTCGACAAATTGCGACAGCACGACGACGCCGACGTTCGGGTGCCGCTCACGCAGTTCGATCGCTGCCCGAATCCCCTCGTCCGTGCCAGTGGGAGGCATGCGAATATCAGTGAGCACCACGTCTGGCTCCGCCGCGTCGACCGCGGTCAAGAGTTCGGGCAAGTCGACACACAGGGCAGAAATCACCACGTCGTCGTACGCGTGAAGCAGCTTGACGATGCCCTCCCGAACGAGAAGCGAATCCTCCGCCACGACCACCCTGATCACCATTGCTCGCCGATACTACGCGAGAGGGCGTGCAGCCTTCGCCATCTCCCTACGTGGTACCACGAAGAGCCAATTCGTGGTGGCCCCGTTGCACTCCGAGCTGAAGAGGTTCATGATATTTGCACCGCCATTCGGCGGCGGCGGATCACACCGAAGGGAATGAGGATGCGCCACAACACACACACCAACGAATCGTTCAGAACACGACACCGTGTTCGCCGCCGACTGGCGGCGGCCATCGCTGTTGCCGCTGTCTTTGCAGGTGCTGCCCAAGTTGGCGCAGCGCCCTTGGAGCGGGGCCGCTACCACGACGTTGGCAGCGAGACCTTGCCCGGCTTCTGCGGCGATCTCAACATGCTGCACAGCTGGGACGTCTACGGGTCGTTCCTCGGCGTCGCCCGGGGTGCCGACGGTCTCATTCACTACCGAGACAGTGCTCGTGGCGTCGACACATGGACCAACACCGATACCGGCAAGTCGTATACACAATACTGGTCGTCCAACAGTCAGGACCTGAAGGTGACCGACAACGGCAACGGCACACTGACCATTCTGATTCAGGGCGCTGGTGGCTCGCGCTGGTACGACGGCAACGGCAAGCTCGTCCTTCGCGACCCGGGAATGGTCCGCTATGAGATCCTGGTCGACAACGCTGGTACGCCGAGCGATCCGTTCGACGATACGTTCATCGACTTCCTCGGGGTGGTCAAGGGCTCGACGGGCCGCAACGACACCGACGGCCGCGACTTCTGCGTAGACCTCCACCTGTTCACCGATTGACCACGACGCGCTCGGCGTTCGTTCGCCCTTCATCAACCGCGGCCGGGGTCGCGGCTGAGTTGGGCGAGCGAGGCGCCGGCGATTACCGCTAGCCAGACCCATCGGTCGCGCAAGTCTTGGCCCGGTACCAGCGACGGGAACACCTTGATGTCACGGAACGCCACGCCGGCCATGAAAACAGGCCCCACCAGAACGACCAGTGCGGAAGTTGGGCCACCTGGGGCTGTGGTGCGCCGCTGCACGAACGCAGAGGTCGCCAGGCCGATGCTGGCGAGTGCCGCGACCTCGATCGCTATGTCGTAGGTCGGGAAGTGTTGGCCGGCGGACGTGGCAACCGCAACAGCAATCGCTACCCATGCCGCCAGCGCAACAGTGCAGACGATGGCGGCACTGCCCAGCCGACGTCGCGCAAGCGTGGTCGGGGATGCTCCAACGGTCTCGGCGGCTGGGTCATCAATTGAGAATCCAATGCCGGCAGTCGACATGACGAGCGCCAAGGCATAGGTCTCGGAAAGCTCGTAGCCGCGGTGAAGTTGGACCATGACCGCAGCGACGGCGACAAGGCCGCCGAGCAGCGTCGGCATGGTGGGCGTGCGACGTAGCCACAGTGTGAAGCCGCGCGATGGTTGCCCCGCAACCTGTTCCTTGTCGGCTACTCGCATACCACGGTTCCCGAGGGCGGCGCCGCGATGGCGCCGGCGGGCGCAAGCCCGAGGCTTGCAAGGAGCTCGTCAGTGGCAGTCGCTGAATCGGTCCAACGCGTCCAATCGCTCCACACTGCGTCGCGTACCGTCGTGCTGTCGAGATTTACGAGTGCCTGCGCGGCCGCAATGTCATTTTTCGACCACAGCACCGGCGGCGTCACGTCGCCGTTCCAGACATATCCGTCCCGCCACTCAGGCGAGAAATCAAATCCGTGTTCAGGGTTGTTGACACCGCTCCACGAACCCGAGACGAAGCTCCGAGCGGCATCAGTGTCCTTACCCTGCGCCGCAACCCAAAGTGCTAACACTCCACGCGCCTGACCGCCGACTGAGCAGGGCACACCCTGTGAGGCGACATTCGGCAAGCCGACTGACCACAGCCCGAGCGCGAGCCTGTTGACCGGATTCGAGTCGGTCCCGTTGATCGTCACTCCGTTCCAAATCGAAGGATCTGCTGCCCACTCGGAGGTGAGCGTTTCGATATCTATTCGCTGCTGCACCGCAGGATCGAGGCGGTCGAGCATCGGCTCACGCCACAGCACCGTGAACCCATCGTCCCGGCGCTCACGTGGCACGGCGGCAAACGGCGCGGTCAGCTCCTTCGCCCATGTGTCCGTGATGTCGGCATAGTCGTGATAGGCGCACAGCGTCAGCCCCTCGCGCTCGCGGCACGTGGAGTTCCCAGCGGGGTCGGCCACCATGGCAGCAATCCGATCTGCGTCGTGGTTGCTCATCGGGCGGGTCTGAACGACACCAGTGATGACCGCGAGCGCGACCGCCAATGCGCCAAGTCCCGCGACCACGCGATCGCGGCGATGTCGGGCAACGGCCGCGATGGCGACAACGGCAGCGAGCGAGAGGAGGTAGGCGGCGTGCCACCAGGTTGGCCGAATTGCAAAGGCCCAGTCGTGGTCGGGATAGCGCGGCCAGATCGAAAGTTGTCGGGTGAGACTCCAGTGGTGACCCCCGATGCCGCCGATCGCGGAGCCTGCGATACCCAGCACAACGAGTGACGCAATGGCGACGAGCGGGTGTGGCAACCAACGTGCCAACGCCACCCCAAGCGACACCGCGCACACCACCAAGCCGAAGCTCACTGCGATGTCGCCGACGCTGGCCGCGTCGATTGCACCAAAGCGATGCGTCACGAACAGGCCAGTGAGGACGCTGCCAATCAGAAACAGCACTTGGACGACATACGCCATCCAGACCGAACCAAGGTGCCCGACGATGCACGTTGCGTCGGAGGCGGGCAACGAGCCGAACAGTTCGTCAGTCCCGTCGCGCGAGCTCCGCAGCGCGGCGACACTTACCGCAACCAAGGTCAGGCCTGCGAACGGAAGCGTGAAGACCGGCAGCATTGCCAGCTCGAACCGCCAGGAGTTTTGCGCACCGATGTTGTCCGAGGCCCAGATCACTCCGAAGACAACCAGCATTGCGACTGACATCGCTATTCCGACAATGAAGACCTCGTTGCGGAGCAGTTGTCGACCCTCGATCCGAGCCAACTGCACGCTGGCTGCACGCTGGCTGCCGGCCGTGAGAGGCGATGCGGGCGCTGTACATGCCAACGTCGTTACAGATGCCGCTACAGGCCCCGATCCTCGAGCGCCTGGTTGCCACTCGTCTGTCGCTGCACCCTTGCCGCCGCGATGGGTAAACGCGTACGCCAGCCCGAAGACTAGGGACCCGATCACTATCGCTTCCACGACGACTCCTGCAGCACCGAAGCTCCGACCAGCAGCAAATATCCGTCCTCGACGTGGGGTTCATCCAGACGCGCCCCCGGCGGTGGCTCACCGACATGGCGGACCAGCCCGTCGCCTGTCATCCACGCCAGCTGCGCCGATTCGTCCCGAATGTGTGCAAGCCAGACCCGGCCTGCGGCCATCCCGGCAAGGCCTGCGGGGGTGCCGTCGAAGTGAATGCTGCCGCCATGCATCACCACTACCCGCTGGCACAGCGCAGCCACGTCCTCCGTTTGGTGCGTGGAGAGCACCACCGACGCTCCCTGGGCGGCAGTGGACAGCAACTCTCGGAATCGCAGCCGCTGCTCAGGGTCGAGGCCGGCCGTCGGTTCGTCCAACACCAACAGGTCAGGCGAACCGAGCAACGCTTGCGCGATCGCAACACGACGGCGCATTCCGCCCGAAAGTTGGCGGATCCGTTTGTGCATCACCGACGTCAACCCAACAATGTCGAGCACTCGTCGAACCTCGTCGTGGCGCTCACGACGATCCGTGATCAGCTTGAGCACCGCCACGTAGTCGACGAAGTCGAACGCCGAAAACTGACGGTGAAATCCCGGCTCCTGGGGCACGTACCCGAGACAACGGCGGATCGCCTCGCGATCGCTTGCGTGTTCCGTCGACCGACCCAACAGTTCGACCGTGCCGCTATCGGGCGACAACACCGTCGCCATCACCCGCAGGAGCGTCGTCTTGCCGGCACCGTTGGGCCCCAGCAAACCAGTGATCCCGCTGTCAATGGACAGCGACACATTGTCAACGGCGGTTGTTCGTCCATATCGCTTCGTGACGCCCGCAAGCATCACACCTGCGGTTGTCGTTGCCGAGCCACTCATCGTCATCCTGCCCTCCTGCTCGCACCCAATTGATCGAAAGTTCGCGACCGCGCCGCAACCACAGCGGCGCCGACCACCATCAGCACAACAGCGACGGATTGGCCGGGCACGCGAAAGACCTGCGACCGAGCCAAGAATTCACCCATCTGGTCCAGGTCGAGCAGCACGATGACCGCGATCAGCCAGCCGACCGTAGCGACGACTCCCGCTCGTTCCGGCGGCATCCATGTCGAGAGGGCCAGCGTCACCGAGACCAGCGCACACGCCGGAAGCACCCACCCGAACGCGGCCAAGCCCGTGCCTGGCGCAGCTGCTGTAGCGAGTAACAGCAATGGCAACGTCGTCGCGACGACAGCAAGCGTGCGCAGAAGCGTCAGCCGGAATGCGCTCATTGGCGCTGCCAGGGCGACCTCGTACGTCGGGTCCAGCGCCGGACCGTACGCACTTGCGACACCAGCAACGGGGAGCAGAGGCGCGATCACCAGCAGCGGCCAGGGATCACCTCCGTCAGCGTTCGCCGCCGCAATTGCGAGAGCCGCGACCACAATCACGGCGGCAAACCACGCAGCGCGTAACGCCGGAGTCGTCGCCAACAGTTTCGCCACGTCTTCGCGAATCCCCAATGTGCTGAGCCCGCGCTCCACAAAGGATCGCTGCGGACGATCCACCCGCTCGAGGATTTCTCCCCATATTGCGGACTGCGCCAGATCCTTGCCGCCTACAGCAGCCACGCCAGCCAGGTCGCGCCGACACGCGGCACACGCCATCAGGTGCGCCTCGATGGCCGCAGCGGTCGCGGAGGAGACCGCGACGTCGCGGTATCCGACCAACAGGGCTTCGTCGATGTGCGTCTCGGTCACGCCAATGCTCCTCGAAGTTGGATGCGAGCTCGCATCATTCGTGTCTTCACCGTGCCTGCAGGGATCCCCAACAGGTGCGCCGCCTCACGCGTCGTCAGACCGTCGAGGACGGTTGCCTGCACTACCGCGCGTAGTTCGATCGGGAGCCGATCCATTGCGCCGGCGAGGTCGCCGTGCGCCACCCCGAACAGCACTTGATCCTCCGCTGTCGTCAGCGTCGCAACGTCCGATTCGCGACTGGCGACCGGCGACCAACGAGACCGATGACGCAACACGCCGATCAACCGCCGAATCGCGATCCCCCAGATCCACGCCGCCGGCTCACCGGTTCCGTTCCAACGGTCGGCGCCTCGCCACACTGCGACAAAAGTGTCCTGCACCGCTTCGGCCACCACGTCTGCGTCCGAACAACGATGTCGAAGGCGCAGCGTCAGCCACGGCTGATGGCGCAGGTACAACTGATGTAGCGCGGCCCTATCACCATCCGCAATCGCAGCAACCAGCTGCGCATCGCTCAACGGCTCCAGGTCAACTGTCACGTCGAGCCAGTCGCGGGGAAAGGCTCGAACGGTTCACACGATGTCGTTGATGTCGCCGACAAGTGCGACCAAGCCCAGCACCGCGATCGATAGCCAGACGGCCCGGACTGCAAGTGTCACCCCGGTCGGAGTGGTCCGTGGGAGCTCCCGACGCAACGCAAACGACGCAAACAGCAGCACGACGGCAAACGGCACCAGGAACAGCACCGGCGGGAAACATGCCACCAGGACCACAGGAAGCACCCAGCGGACGCGGCCGCGAGCAGTACGTGAATCTGGCGACGACACAGAGTCGACGGCGACGCCGATCAACCCACCGAATGCGGCCGGTAGCGCGATGAACAGGCCAATGGCCAGCCACGTCGGTTGTAACAGTCGGAAGTCGATGCCGTCGGCGTGGACCAGCATCGAGCCGACCACCGCTCCGGACGCCGCGGCTGTGGTGACCCGACGAAACCACACGGGGCCGATCAGCCATGGGGCAACCAACCGATACGCAGCGGCGCCGATGATGCCCACACCGGCTCCCAGCAGCAGCAGGTTGTACGTGCCGGCGAGCGTGACCTCACCGATCGTGAACCCATCGTCGCTTTCGACACCTCGAACGCGGTCCGGGGAGGTGAGGCGCAGCACGAGCATCGCCAACCGGCTACCGAACCCGACAACCAGCACACCGGTCGACACCCCCGCCACGATCAAGACCCGAAGGCGCTCGCCCACGTCGGCAACGGCGGAGGCCCGCAGGCCCCCACCGTCCCGAGGAGTGGGCCGCACCAATGGTGGGCTACTCACTGAGTCAGAACTGCACGGGCAGGCATGCCATGCGCGGTCCCGCCGCGCCACCGGCAGCCGTCTCGTTTTGGTGGATGACCACTGCTCCGGCGCCACCGTCGGGAATGACGAAGTGCACCGTCGCCTCGGCCCAGCCCGTACCGTTGGCCTGGACCTCGAAGTCGAGCCACACCTCGTTGAGGGCTGTAGCGGTGCCGGTGCCGTTTCTGTAGTGCCCAAGTGCAGCTCCGCCATTGCCGGCGATGCACGACCCGATGTGAACATGAGCACCGAGGGTCGTCCCGGCGGCGGCATGATCAATGCCCTGCACCTTCAGCACAACCGTTGTCCATCCATCGGATTCATACGCGACCACCTGTGCCGTCGCGTGATCTGTCGGCTGGTCCGTCGTGAGCTGCAAGTCCCGTAGCTCACCGGCGCCGCGTGCCCTGACCGATGCTGCACTTGCTGGCGCGGCCACCTGCAGCGTCAACGCAGCGGCAACTGCTGCCACTATTGCGAAACTTCTGTTCATTTGTTGCTCCCTTGTCTCGTGTTGACCCGCTTGTCGCTGTCTGCCCTTCAAACGGTTCACCGTCTCGATAGAAAGACAGACGGTCGCGCTGCACGCGCGGGTGACGACCGCATCGCGCAATTTCGAACTCCTCCGAGAGGCGGCGCGAGGTCCGTGTTCGATGGGTTACCGTTCGGCAGGAAGCCCCGCGTGGCGCGGGCGCTGAACCGAGCGGAGGACAAATGCGGAAGGTCTTGTGTGCGACGGCAGGTGCCCTGGCAGCGGCAACCATGTGGGCAGCGTCGGCAACGGCTATCACCAACGGCGTGGTGGACGGTAACGGCCATCCCAACGTCGGCGGGTTGGTCAGCGATACGCAGTACTCCGACGGCACGTGGCTCTATTGCACTGGCACGCTGATCTCGCCGACCGTGTTCCTGACTGCGGCGCACTGCGCCGATGACGGGACTCGCGTGCGGATCACGTTCGACACCAACTACGTCGCCGGCGATGCGGTGCACCGCGGCACGTTCCACGCCGATCCACTGTTTTCGCAAGTGCAAAGCGACCCACACGACATTGCGGTCATCGTGTTGGACAAGCCGGTCAGAGGCATCCAGCCGGCGCCGTTGCCCGCGGCGGGGTCGCTGTCGAGCTTGGCGGGCACCCAGACGTTCACGCCCGTCGGCTATGGGGCGTACGCCGTGGTCAATGCCGCCGGCGGCAAGCAGTACCTCTACGACGACGTGCGCATGGTCGCGACCGGAACCCTCAACACCACCAACGCCAGTTGGCTACGGATCTCGATGAATGCGTCGACGGGTGACGGCGGTACCTGCTACGGCGATTCGGGTGGCCCCAACTTCTTGGGTTCGGGCCCCGTGCTGGCTGCCATCACGATCGCCGGCGATGCCGTCTGCCGCGCCACCAACCTCACCTACCGACTCGACACGCCATCGGCCAGATCGTTTCTGGCCCCATTCGTCACCCTGCCCTAGCAGGGCGATGCTGGTAGACGGTCACCGTCGTCGAGAAACTTCGGCGGCGGCTTGGGTCTAGTGTCGCGGCGATGGTCGACAAGATCGAGAGCCGTTCGCCGTGGATCGCTCAGCTCCGAACGGCCCAGAAGCCGCGACCTCTCGACGGTGACGTCACGACGGATGTGGCCGTCGTCGGCGCCGGTATCGCGGGCATTGCCACCGCGTTCTTCCTGCTTCGGGATACCGACAACCAGGTGTTGTTGATCGAACGAGACCGAGCCGGGCACGGAGCAACCGGCCACAACGCCGGGCAGTTGACGACGTACTTCGAGCGACCCTTGTTCGACCTGGTCGATTCGTTCGGATTGGAGCAGGCCCTCGATGCACAACGAGGGATCGACGAGTCGTGGGATCTCCTCGACATAATGGTCGCTGACTCTGGTGCGCAGGTGCGGATCGATCGCTTCACCGGGTACCTCGGTCTGTTCTCCCTCAATCACCTCATGGTGCATCTCAACGACAGCTTGCTTCGTGAGCGCGGCGGCCTGCGCGTCGGTTCCTGCGTTGTCTCGGAGGAAGCTGATTTCCTGGGCGAAATCCCGACGGAATATGCCCACCTCTACTCACTCGTCGCACCGTCGGCTGTCCGTCAGCTCTTGGACACCACCGACGACCACTACTGCGCGGTGATGGCCACCAGGACCGGTGCCATCAACGGGGCACTGCTCTTGGAACACCTCCTCGAATACCTTCAGAACCGATTCCCCGATCGTCTCAGATTCGTCGATCACACACCAGTCCGCCACATCGACCTCGAGGCCGCCCATGCGACCATCGATGCCGGCGGCTACCACGTGACCGCTGGTCATGTCGTGATGTGTACCAACGGCTTCGCCGACCACGTCGTCGACAATCGCGTCGGCAGCCACATCACGGCTCACCTGCACCATCGCATCAGCGGCAGGGTCGGGTACATGGCCGCATTCCTCGACGGAGCGCAACGCACACCAACCACACTCAGCTTCATCCGCAACGCGGTCATCGGCGACACCACGCCGTATGTGTACGTCACTCGACGGCCGTACGACCAACCGTCAGGTCTGGCCACTCTCACGTGCATCGGCGGCCCCGAGGCCGAGCTCGGCAATCGCTCCACCTACGTCGCCGACGCAGAGTTTCCTGTCGCGATCATCGACGAAATCGACAACGACATCTTGCCCATCGTCGATTCCACCCGTCCACGCGGCAGCCGGTACGACTTCGCCTGGCACGGGTTGATGGCCTACACCGAATCAAAGGTTCGGCTCATCGGCTACGAGCCCAGAAACCCCGTCTTGTTGTACAACCTGGGCTGCAACGGTGTCGGGTTCCTCCCCTCGATCTATGGCGGTCATCGAGTGACGCGGCTCCTCGCCGGTGACGCGCTCGCACCGAGCATCTTCGATCCGCCCTAGCGCACCCGCACAGTCGGAACCGACGTGAGCAAGGATGACGAATAGGTTCGAGGTGAGATGAGGTTCGTCCGCTGACCGACCGCCATAGGGTTCAGCCCGGCCGCAGGGCATCCGGGCGAACACGGTGCTCTCCCGAACGCTGACGGCTACCGCACTTCACTAGGAAGGTCCGAGGACCCAGCGACTACGCCCGCAGGCTCGCGAGTAGTTGCGCCAGATCACGACCTCTGTGAAATCCGCGTTCCACAATGAGCCGGCAGGCCGAGGCAGCGAGCAACCAGTCCTCGTCGGTAGCGACAACTCTCAGTTCGTCGAGGTCAATGAGGTCTTGCCGCCGGCTGTCAGGGTCGGAGGACAACAACTTGAGCGCGACGAGGTGGCCGGTACGTGCCACCGGCATTTTCAATGCGCGAGCGACGGTGAGGACCTCGGCGGCTTCCGTGATCTCGGGCTCAATTCCACTCGACGCGAACAGCAAGTCGACGACGACACCTCCAGCCACGCGCGAGCGCAATCTCGCTGTTGCAAGCCGACCCAGTGCCTCCTGCTCCACCACGGCATCAACCGCGTACCCGCGAGCGATCAGGGCATTGATGGTCATCTCCGCGGCCGCGTCCGATTCGACAGAGACAACCAGGTCAGCGTCGCGAGTGAACCGCGGTTCGCCTCGCAATGACACTGCCAGCCCACCGACCAGAGCAAATGGACGTCGTAGTTCACGTAGATCCTCGGCTGCAGCAGCAAGCGAATCGATGAGAACCGTCATTGGCGCGGCCAGGTGCCCGCCACGCCCGCACTATCACCGAGCGGTGCCGACGGGCGCGAACACAACCAGGCATCGACGACGGCGGCAATACCAGCCTCGTCGAGGCACGGCGATTCGCGGCGGGCACGCTCGCGGCGCATCTCGACACCCAGATCGAACATCTCATCGACCAGATCAAGCGGGAACGCGGTCACGAAACCATTCTACTGAGCCGACTCGTGACGACGCCGACTTCATGACTCGCAGCCCAACCTCAGTTACTGGTCCGGGAACTATGTGACACCCTTGGTTCACACTGCTCATATGTGTCTCCAATGTGATGGTTATTCCCACGAAGCAGCAATGCAGGCGCTCGACCTGCAAATCAAGATCTACGGCTGGGCCGTAGTCCAGGTCGATGATGACGGGGTTGTATTCAGCTACACCATCGGGCTGGTCGAGAACTTCGGCCACCCCGAGCTCATCGTCCTGGACGTCGAGACCGGCCTCCAGCATGGCTTGCTCAACGAGATCGCCAACGGCATCGCCGCACACGGGCGACCTGCTCTCGATGGGCCATCCACCCGAGGGGTGCGACTCGTCGAAGTGCACAAGAACCACCTCCATGGCGACTACTTCGGCAGATGGGCGGCTCGCTATGGCGGGCTCCCCAGACCCGGCCAGGTGCTGCAGGTGCTTCTCCCGGACAGCGCATTCTGCGAATGCCACGTACACGCCGTGCGCCGCCTCGATCGGCCCGAAGCCACCCCACCCGTTCGACCACTTCAGAACCGAGTCCAGCGCCGCCGCGCGCGCGGCAACGCAGCCTGAAGCCGACAGCTCGTCAGGCCGGGCACCGCGTGAACCTCGTGCGTGCACTCGTCGGGTCAGATGCGCTCACGTGGGGTCAGAGGGTTCTGAGCAAGTCAAGGTGTGGGGTGCGCGAGCTGCGGATGGCCACGATCGAGGCAGCGGCCGTCGCTGTCAATGCGACCACAATCATTGTCACCATGTAGTTCCATGGCACCGCCAGCGATTCGGGGGCGGGGTCGAAGACGCCGTGGAGGACCTTCACAAGCATGTTGGAGAGTGCCCAGGCGGCGATGCTGCCGGTGAGGAGGCCGGCTCCGGTGGTGATGGTGGCTTCTGCCCAGACGAAGGCACCGAGTTGTCGTTGGTTGGCGCCCAGGGCGGTGGCGATGGCGAAGGTGCGGCGTCGTTCGGTGAGTCCGAGCCAAAGAGTGAGTCCTGTCGCTGCTGCACCGAGGGCGAGCGCGAAGCCGAGTTCGACGCGCGTGAGCCCGTCGAGATCGACGGCGGTGAGGCTGGAGCCGACGATCTTGCGGCTGGAGTCGAGGTCGGTGACTGTGGCGGTGGTGCCGAGTTGTTGACGGAGGCTGTCGGCGACGGTCGTGATGTTGGTGCCGCCTGTGTCGATGAGGAACGCTCCGATGGCGTCGGTGCCTGTCGTGGCTGTGATGTAGGCGGCGTTGGCGAGCAGGAAGCTGTCGTGTGGGGCGGTGGGAAACTCTTTGGCGACGCCGACGTAGTGGAAGGGCACGTTGATGTATTGCTTGGTGGTGCTGTCCTGTAGGCGCAGGGTGATGGCGTCGCCTGGCAG
>JAYVVY010000457.1:0-2252 GCA_043786575.1 Ilumatobacteraceae bacterium | reverse complement strand
CACGTCGTGATCATCGGCGGTGGCGACACTGGCGCCGACTGTCTGGGCACTGCTCATCGCCAGCGGGCCGCATCGGTTACTCAACTGGAGATCATGCCGCAGCCGGGCGACACTCGCGGCGGCAACAACCCGTGGCCGCAGTTTGCAATGGTCTACAAGGTCACCTCTGCACATGAGGAGGGTGGCGACCGGCTGTACAGCGTCAACACCGAGCGTTTCGTCGACGACGGCAACGGGCGAGTGAAGGCGATTCTGCTGCACGAGGTGCAGATGGTCGACGGCCGCTTCCAGAAGGTGGAGGGCAGCGATCGCGAGATCCCCGCCGACTTCGTCTTCTTGGCGATGGGCTTCGTCGGCCCGGAGAAGGGCTCATGGCTGGAACAGTTGGGCGTGTCGTTTGATGAGCGCGGCAACGTGGCTCGCAACGACCACTACATGTCCAGCGTGCACGGCGTTTTCGTGGCCGGTGACATGGGCCGCGGGCAGAGCCTGATCGTGTGGGCGATTGCCGAAGGTCGGTCGTGTGCTGCCGGTGTGGACAACTGGCTGATGGGCGAAACGCAGCTTCCCACCCCTATAGCACCTACCGCGCGCCCACTTCAATAGCTGGGCGCTCTAAGCTTCCCCACATGCAGGTCAAGTGGGTCCTATCCGTTCTCGTTGGTGCCGCGCTGCTCAGCGCGTGCGGTGATGGCTCATCGTCTGGCAGCAGCACCACTGCCGTCAACCTGGAGGCCACGGCGTTTGCCACGCTCGCACCCACACTCAGCACCATCCCACCCGAGACCACCGTCCCCGTCGAGGGTCAGGTGTCGGCTGCTGCCCAGGAGTACACCGTGGTCGCCGGCGATGTGCCGGTCAATGTGGCGAAGCGGTTTGGTGTCACGCTCGATGCGTTGAACCTGGCCAATGCCAACACGCCGGGCTACGTCGAGTTCTACGTGGACACCATCATCAAGATTCCCGAGGGTGCGCTGGTGCCCGCGCCCGTCACCACAGTGGCGGCCGGCACGGCCACTACCACGGCCAACGCAGCCACTACGACACTTGCCGCCAACGAGAATGGCTGCACCGCTGGTAGCTACACGATCGTCGATGGCGACCTGCCCGGCAGGGTTGCCAGCAAGTTCGACGTCACCGTCGCCCAGCTCGATGCGGCCAACACTGCCACGAAGGGCTACCAGAACTTCATCGTCGGCGTCACCATCGTCATCCCCTGCACCTGAGCCGGTACACCCCTCGCGGGCGATCAAACTCGGGGTCAAGCCGCCGATGCGCAGTTCGGTCCTGCGCGGGTTCGGCTGGCGACAACAAATTCGAGCGTGTCGATCGCATCGTCGCAGACCGTTACACCAGCAAAACGGTGACGCCGCATATGTGCAGCGAGTCGCCTGTCCGCGTGCGGTTTGTGGCGACGAGTTCGAGTACGTCGATACCTTCGCCGCGTTCGGTCGCTGACTGAAAACGAACGCTGTGCGCACAGCCGAGCTGCTGCCAGCGGGCTCGCATCAAGGCGGAGTCGACAGCACCGATCGCCACACCTGCGATGGCGGCCACCACGCTCGTGTCCTGGTGTGCGACCCAATCAGGCCCGCCCCATTGCCAAGTCCCGTTCGGGACGGGTTGGTCGATGCTGACAATCGCACCGCCCACGTCTGCAGGGTGAAGATGGCGACCGCGGATGGTCGGCAGGTCGCCGCGCCAGACGATGCGCACACCCATTTCCGCAAGGTGCGCTTCGCGCTCGTCAAGGTCGTCCACCTCGTAGAGCACCATGTAGCCGCCGTCCCCGCCGCGTTTGTCCAGCAGCCGACCAGCGGTCGTGCCGCCTCTTGTCGGCGACACCACCTCCAGGAACTGATCGCCGATCATCATCAGCGCATTGCGCAGCCCGAAGGCCGCAACGCCCGGATCGGTGAAACAGACCGTCAGCCCCAGTTGGTCACATAGCTGGCTGACGACTTCATCGAGATCGTGGGCGACCAGGGCCACTTGCCGAAGGCGAATCATGGCCGGAGTCTCGCGCGTCGGTGGGCCAGTAGCGTGAGCCGCATGCTCACCATCATCGAAGGCCGTGTGCTGGGGTGTCTGCTGGAGAAAGAGCGCACGACGCCGGATCAGTATCCCCTGACGTTGAACGCATTGGTCCTGGGCTGCAACCAGTCGACGTCGCGCGAGCCGGTGATGCGTCTCGATGAGCACGAGGTGGAAGCCACACTCACGGCACTGAAGTCTGTGGGCCTGCTGCGGTT
>JAYVVY010000456.1:0-20083 GCA_043786575.1 Ilumatobacteraceae bacterium | reverse complement strand
GGATCGTCGTCGATGTATACATGGCTGACGGTCACCCCGGTCTGGCCCACGCCTGGGACCGTGACCACAGTGCCGTCGCCCCAGTCCAGCGTGAGGTTGCGCGGGCCGGTGACACCACCGGACAGCGAGACAGTGGCCGACGCCGATGAACCCTCGTTCACGGATTCAGCACTCAGGTCCAGCGACGGGACCACCGGCGCGTCAGGGTCCGCCTCGCCTGCACCGAACAGCGCCGCGTTGTAGCCCTGACATGCAGGCGTACCTTGATTGTTGACGATGTTGTCGAAGAGGTCGGCCAGCATCTGATCGACTCGACCAGGGAGACCCGTGAAGTCCGACGGGCTGATGTTGATGCCGAAGCCAACGGTCTCGCCGAAGATGGCCCCCTGCACGGAGAGGGCGAAGCTATTGCTGGCGTTCGGCCCGAGGTCGACGAAGAACTCGGCGCAATCGAGGCGAACCACCTTGCCGATGCCGTCGAACACCGCCTTCATCGCCGTATCGAGCTTGGTGGCGTCCAGGCTCTGCAAACCGGCCACCGTGGCATTGATGGCCGTGCGGAACAGCGGCGTGATGTACGTGCGAGCAATGCCGGGAATCGTGCACTTCCCGTTGACTGCCGCGTTCGGGAACACCGTTGTGCAGATCCCCGGAATGGTGACGCCGATCCCAGGAATGCAACCGAGTTCGCCGAAGCACACCTCGGGGGTCGTGAAGGAGACTCCATTCAGCGCGGCATCGAAGATGTTGTTGACGACGTTGGCGATGTCGGCCTTGTCGATCTCCTTGATGGTGTTGGAGATGCTGGCGAGCCAAGCCGGTGTGGCGATTCCGGCACCGTTGAGGATGGCCGGCAGATCTGTGATCAGCTGAGTGGCGCCGCCACCCGCTTTCTCCCACGACGCCAGCACACTCTCGACCCCGTCGACCAGCGTGTTCAGTTTTTGTAGGTCGGAGATCAGTGAGTCCGTCAATGCCTGGCCCAATGACGGGTCACCGATCTTCGCTGAACTTGTCGACACGAGCACGTGCAGTTTGAGTCCAGCAGGTTCGTCCTCGTTGAACACGTCGACGCTGGTCGTGCCATCGACCAGCACGGTCAGCGCGCCGTTGAACGTCTTCAGCTCGCCGTAGTAGGTGAGGTTGAGGTCGTCGAATGAGAGCTTGATCGTGCCGGATACCAGCACCGCTCCTCCAACGCTGATCTCGCCTGAGCCCTCGACGAACAGCCGTTGCTCGTCGGCCGAGAGGGCCACATCGACCTCGCCGCCGTTCCAATGGATCGGGCCGATGTCGAACGGGGCGACGCTTCCCTGGCCGATGATTCCAGTCTTGGAGATGTCCAGCAGGATGCCGGCGAAGCAGCCTTCGCTGCGCCGCTGAGCGCACGAGGTGGACGGCCCGGGCTTGATGGCCACGGTGTCGGTGGGGTCGCACGTTGGCGTTGTGGCATCGGTGGCATTGGTGGGGTTGATGTAGAGGTCGGCCTGGATGCGCAGGCCCTGAGCGATGCACAGCTCTGGCACGCCCAGCGGCGACAGGCTGAACGACAGGTTGCGCAGCCCGATGTCGGGAAGCCCGGCGTCACTGAGCGTTCCGGTTCCGCCGGTGAGGGCGTTGGCCACATCGACGACGTCACCGAAGCTCAGCCCACCCGGTGCTGCTGCGCGGAGGCCGTTGAACTCGATGAGCACGAATGGCAGGCTGGGTATCGGCTGGAAGCTGAGTGACAGCGCGCCGGACAGGTTCTTGCCCGCGACATCGATGTTGGCACCGACGCCGAACGTGATCTTCGTGCCGCTGGGGTCGACCTCGAGGCCGAGGCTGAGCTGCATCTGACGAAAGCCCACCCACGGAATCCCAAGCGGATGCCAGACGGCGTCGGCAGAGCCCAGCGACGACGGGTCACCGGCGTACAGGTTGCCGTTGAGCATGAGCGAGGCGCCGGCTGCAGAAGCTCTGATCTGCGCCGAGATCTGCACCGTCAACAGATCGTGGCAGTAATAGTCGGTGCCGACCAGCTTGACCTTGCCGCCGTCGTCACAGGTTGCATCGGCCTCCACGGGGAGCAGTTGCTCGACACCTACGTCGGCGAGTGCCGCAGCTGCCGCTGGGTCGCGTAGGCCCTGTTCGATCGCGAACGTGATGTCGCCGATCAGCGTCATCGAGACGCCGTCGGGACCAACGGACAACTCAAGCGCGAGACCGGCCCCGTCGATGGCAGTTGGCAGCGCGGCCGGGTCGAGACGCATACCCAACGACAACTCCAGACCCCCGGCGCCCGCCGGGTTGCCGATCGGCAACTTGCCTTTCAGCTGCACCTGGTCGCTGACGCCCAGCTGCGACATGAGCGGCTTCACGGCATCGGGAATCGGGATTGCGCCGTACATGCCGATACCGGTGGTCACCTTCTTCGCTTCACCGTCGATGAACAGCGGCGCGAACCAGTCCTTGGTGAGACCGTCATCGAGGTCGTCCACCTGGAAGGGCGCGTTCGAGTAGACGAAGCCCACCGTCGAGCCGGTGTCCGGATCAACCAGCGGAATGTCGAACGGGACGTCGATGCTGTCGGGCAGGAACGAATCGAGCGAGAGCTCCTGGTCGGGCTGCACACCGAGGGTGATCTTCAGCGGTTGGGCGACGTTGTTGATCGGCGCCGGCTTGCGCACGTTCAGCAACACCTTCGCGGCAATCGGGTCGTTCTCGCCGTAAGGGTCCCACGACAGACTCACAACAGCCTCGACCTGCCAGCCGTCGCCAAGGGTGACCACCAGTTCGCCCGGTCCGAAGCCGAGTGAACCGATCGAGTCCTCGAAGTCGCCGAGATCAGCCCCCAGCGCGTCCGCGATGTCGTTGATGGTGACCGTGTTGAGCAGCGCTACGCGGATGGTGGCCTCGGTGGACCCGCCGCCGGTGGAGATGTCGACATTCACTTCCAGTTGTTTGCCGTTGATGTCCAGCGCACCGGCGAAACCGACCGTCACCACGGCGGGCTGCGGGGTCGGGGGAGTTGTGCTGGTATCAGCGGCTGGCTTGACGATGGTGACATCGAGCGAGGCCGAGCTGATGGTGAGCCACTCGACGCCGTACGCCGTCTCCCAGTCCCCGATCGCGCCGGACAGAGCGATCTCGACGCCGTCAGCAGACTTGGAGAACGACGCCGACAAGTCGAGCGTCACGGGTGAGTTGTCGCCGGGCAGAGTGACCGTGGCACCGGCGAGGCCGGCGGTGAACGAGAACGATTTGTCGACGTTGTCGTAGTTGATCTCCAGCGTCCAGTCGCCGCCCTGCGGCCACTGAGCAAAATCGGGCAGCCAGTCGGGGCCGTCGCCGTTGGGAACCGAGGCACTCAGACGGAGACCCGTCAACACCGGCGGCGTCGGGGTGTTTGGGTCCGGCGCAGGTGCATTCGGGTCGGCGAACAGCGCCCCGAGATCGATACCCACTTCGCCTTCCAACACGATGGTTCCCGTTGTGTCCCAGCCGAGTGCGGCCGGGATGTCGTCGCCCAATGAGGCGACGTCGACCTCGGCGCGCAGCAGCACGCTGGGCCCGATTGCCAGTGGGTCGTCCAGTGGCGCACCGAGCACGTCTTCGAGGTAAGCGACGGCCCGATCCCCGAGATCATCGGGCGAGGCCGTGAACTCAGACGGCAACGCCGCCAGCAACGTGAAGCGCGGCAACGTCAGATCGGCGATCGCCCCATCTGGAACCGGCAAGATGTCGCCAACACTCGCGCCCGACGGCGAACGCAATGACAGCAGAACCTGAGCGTTCTCGCCGGTGGGCACGTTGACACTGAGCAGCGTCTGGAACGCAATGGGGTCACCGGCCAAGGCAACAGAGCTGTCTGCGAAGAGGGTGATCGTGGTGCCGCTGCTCGACGTGACGAGCGTGAACTCGCCAGTGATCAGCTGCACCCGGTCGAGTTCCTCAGCGGTGAGGCCGGTGGACAACCCGTCGAAGCCCGGGCGGGCCTGCAGCCAGTCGAGGAATTCGCCCAGCCCGACCTGATCGTCGATGGCCAACGTGCCCGCGACTCGATCGCCGTCGGACTGCAACGACATCTCGACGCGAGTGCCGTCGCCGATGTCCAGCGAGAAGCCGAGCGAGCCACCGATGGCCCCCTGATCCTCGAACAGGGTCAGCTCCACATCGTTGAGCGTGCCGAGCAACGCGTCAAGGCCGAACGGAGCGGTAAAGCTGGAGGCGGTGAGCGTGATGCTGCTGCTCGTGTCGCCAAGCACATCGGAACCCGAGAAGGTCACGCCCTCATAGACGACAGCGTCGATGCGGGTGCGTGTGTCGGGCAGTTCGTGTCGAACGCTCACCGAGCGGGCGTCCATCCATGCTGGCGTGGGCAGGCTGCGGGCGACGACGTCCACCGAGAATACGTTGTCGCTCGGTGCGGTCGCTGAGAACAGCGCGTCGAGGTCGCCGGTCAGAGGACCGCGCACCGCCGCTCCGGATGCGCCCACATCGTCGAGGATGCCTTCGAGATCGCCAGCGGGTGACGCCGGTTCGTGCGCGGCCGACAGCGAGGCTCCCTCGATCAGTTCGATGGTCTCGCCGGGCTGGAGGCCCAACTCGTGGGCGGCCGCGGCACTGATGTCGTCGGCGGCGACGGTGGACGAGCCAGCGGACACGACGAAGCGGACATCGCTGAGCGATACGTCGTCGCCCGTCCAGCGCGGGTCCAGCGCTGAGAGTGTCGTGTCGGGCACGCCGCTCAGGATGACGGCGACCACGGGAGTGTCATCGACGGCGTCATCCCAATCGGCGACAAGCGCGAGCGATGTGGCGCCCGCCGGCCCGCTCGCGCCCAACGAATCGCCGACCGCTTCGAAGGTCACTGTCTGGGTGGTGGCGTCGGTGCTGTAGTTCGTGTTCGCCAGGTCGATGTCGGGGAGGCCGGCCACGGTCAAGGCGACGCGCACGTCGGAGTCGGGATCCAGCGCGTCGATAGCGGAGGTGACTGCGGCATAGGTGCCGGCCAGTTCCAGGTCACCACCCTCCGCAACAGATCCCACGCTCAGTTGCAGCGGCTTGGCTGCGCCGGCGTCGCCTGCCAGTGACCACAGAACAACCGCCATGGCACCGCTCGCCAAGGCGATGGCCCGTACACGCTGCGTCTTCAATTGTTTCTCCCCGTCCCGAACGTCGTCGCATGGTAGGTGACGACCGCACCATCGGGGAAGGATGAACCTGTCAAGGGTCTGTCAAGAACCTTGTGGAGTGTTGAACGCGACGCAACTGGGCACGGAGTTCGTGCGTCATGGGTCGCGGCTACGGTGCAAATGTGCCGGCCGTACTTCTGTGTCGATGATGTGTGGAAGATCTGAGTGATGTCGCCGGGCGACCGCGACTCAGGGTTGGGTCTTGCTGAGGTTGTCGCGGCGTTCTCGCTGGCAACCGACCTTGGGTTGGGGCAGCCGATGGAGCACGTCCTGCGGTCGTGGGCGATCGCGACTCGGCTCGGTGAGCACATGGGTATCGAGAGCGAGACCGCTGCGTCCCTGTACTACGTGGCGATGTTGGCGTGGGTGGGATGTGTGGCCGACACTCCGGAGGTTGCGAGCTGGTTCGGTGATGACATCGCGTTCCGCCGAGACAGCTACGAGGTGGACATGGCGGGGCTACCGATGTTCAAGTTCGCGCTCGGTCATGTCGGCGGGGGGCAGCCGGTGTTGCAGCGGCTGCGGTTGGCCAGCGCGCTCGTCGTGAGTGGCGGGAAGGCGATCGAGCGGGGGCTGATGTCGCACTGCCTGAGCACTGCGCAGATGGCCGAGCGGCTGGGTCTTGGCGACGAGGTCTGCGAGCCGCTGCAGCAGTGGTTCACGCGGTGGGATGGCAGTGGAGTGCCCGACGGTGTGGGCGGCGATGATGTCTCGCGTTGTGTGCGCTTGTTTCACCTGGCCGACTATGTGGAGGTGGCCTATCAGCGCGGCGGAATCGAAGCCGCCATCGGGTTGGCACAGTCGCGCCGGGCCAAGCAGTTCGACCCGGACGTGGTGGACGCGTTCTGCACCCTGGGTGCTGACCTGTTCGAAGGGCTGGATGAAACAGTCGATTGGCCGAAGGTGATTGGTCAGGACCCGCGACTTCAGCGACGCCTCACCGAAGCTGGTCTCGACGCAGTGTTGGAAGCGCTCGCCGACTTCACCGATTTGCGGTCGCGCGCCCGCACAGGTCATTCGCGAGCCGTTGCATCGCTGGCCGCCCGTGCAGCCGAGTTGTGTGGCCTTCCCGAGAGCGACGTGGTGAACCTGCGACGGGCAGCTTTGGTACACGATGTCGGCATGCACGGCGTGCCCGCGTCCATTCTCGAAAAGCGCGGTCCACTCACGTCGACCGAGGCCGAACGGATGCGTATGCACTCGTACTACACCGAGCGCACCTTGGCTCGGCCGGCGGCCTTGGCTCGTATTGGCGCCGTGGCGTCGCTGGCCAACGAGCGCCTCGACGGCTCCGGCTATCACCGGGGCCTGTCCGGTTCTGCGATCCCTGTCACAGGGCGGATTCTCGCTGCCGCATGCGCATTGCAGGCCATGACCGAACCACGCGCGTACCGGCCAGCGCGGACCATGAAAGCTGCGGCAAGCGAGTTGCGCAACGATGTCCGTGCCGGCCGCCTTGATGCTGACGCGGTCCATGCAGTGCTTGCTGCAGCTGGTCAACAGCGTCCGAAACGGGCTGTGGGTCCGGCCGGACTGACACCCCGAGAGATCGAAGTGCTGACGCTCATTGCGAGGGGAGCGTCCAACAAGCAGGTCGGTGCGGCTCTCGGGATCACCCCCAAGACGGCGGGCACCCATATTGAGCGGATCTACGTGAAGATCGGCGCCTCGACACGGTCGACTGCTGCGCTGTTCGCCATGCAGAACGGTCTGCTGGATTCCTTCGCTGCTCTCGACTTGTAGGGCGAACGCCGGACGACGCGCTGCCGACGGGGACGTATGGTTACCTACGAAGGGGCAGTCAGTTCTGTACTGCACTCGAAAGGATCCACCATGTCGAACAAGGCCGTCATCTCTCTGTCCACCGGACTCGAGGACGCTGAGAAAGTTACGGTTGCCTACCTCGTTGCGGTCGGCGCAGCCGAGTCCGGCCGGCCCACGCTGATGTTTCTCACCAAGGAAGCGGTCCGCCTCGCCCTCGCTGGCACCGCCATCGGGGTCGCCTGCGACGGTTGCCCGCCGCTCGCCGACCTGGTGAAGCGATACGAGACAGCGGGTGGCCGTTACTTCGTCTGTCCGGTGTGCTTCAACTCCAAGAAGCTCGCCATTGAGAACCTCATCGCCGGCGCCGAGATCCAGGGCACCATCCCCATGTGGGAGTGGATCGGCGACGGCGCAACCACGTTCAGCTACTAGCTCCGGAACCGAAGTGAATCGAGTTTGCGCGCCCGCTGCTGCCGGAACAGGAGGATCAAAATGTCCAACGAGACTTTCGTCGACGTCGAGACGCTGCGTACGCAGGTGCGAGACAAGTACCGCGACGTCGCCGTGGACCCGCACGGTACCCACCATTTCCACACCGGCCGCCCGCTGACCGTTCGTCTCGGGTACGACCAATCGGTTGTCGACGCGCTGCCGGATCGGGCCGTCGAGTCATTCGCTGGGGTTGGCAACCCTTTCTCGATGCGCCGGATCGAACCCGGCTCCCGTGTCGTTGACGTTGGTTCGGGCGCCGGCTTTGATTCGTTCATCGCGGCCACTCAAGCTGGGCCGACCGGCCGTGTGATCGGGATCGATATGACTCCGGAGATGCTCGCGAAGTCGAGAGCCGCCGCCGAAGAACTTCGCTTCGGCCATGTCGAGTTTCGTGAGGGGCTGGCCGAGGCCGTGCCCGTCGAAGACGGGTGGGCGGATGTTGTCATCTCCAACGGTGTGATCAACCTCTGCGCCGACAAGCAAGCCGTGTTTACCGAGATCTTCCGCATGCTTCGCCCCGGTGGCGTGTTGCAGTTCGCCGACATCGCGAACGGCCGCCCGGTACCCATCGAGGCAATGCGTGACGTTGACCTGTGGACCGGTTGAATAGCCGGTGGGCTGCCCCGTGCGGGCTGGCAACAAATGCTGGAAGCCTCCGGCTTCGCTCATGTGGTTGTTGGGCCACCGGTCGACACCTTCGGCGGCGCCGCGGGTGAGCCGCAGGCGCGCTCGTTCGACGTGTACGGCTACGCCTTTCTCGCCCACCGCACATGAGGGCTGGTGGCGTCAACAGATCTGGATCGTGCCGGTGTTGCCGTCGACTTCGAGCCAGGTGCCGTCGCCGATGGCTGTGATGTTGAGGACGCTCATCACGGCGGGGATTCCCAGCTCGCGGGCAACGATGGAGGCGTGGCTCTGCATCGCTCCGGTATCGCAGACGACGGCTGCGGCAACGAGGAACAGCGGCGTCCAGCTCGGGTCGGTGATCGCGCAGACGAGAACCTCGCCAGGCTCCAGTCCTCGTGGGTCGCTCGGGTCGGTGATCACCCTGGCCGGTCCGGCCGCGACGCCGCCACTGACTGCGATGCCGCTCAACTGAGTTCCCACTGGCGGCGCGACTCGGGGCGTGTCCGGTGGGCGCCGCAACGGCCAGGTTTGTGGGTCGGGGATGCGTCCCTCGAACCACATCGGTGGTTCGCGG
This sequence comes from Ilumatobacteraceae bacterium, assembly GCA_043786575.1. Classification (GTDB taxonomy): domain Bacteria; phylum Actinomycetota; class Acidimicrobiia; order Acidimicrobiales; family Ilumatobacteraceae; genus UBA668. The sequence continues at coordinate 11,449 of JAYVVY010000456.1, read as the reverse complement.
TCGTTCAGGTAGCGCTCCAACGCGGCTCGCTCGGCGATGACTTCGACGAATGAGGCGGGGTCGGCCATGAAGCGGGGGAGTTCCTCGATGGTGACGCAGAAGGCGAGTCGGGGGTCGGCGGGCCCACCGTGCTCGGCGGCCCGCCGGACTAGTTCATGCAGCGTCCGTCGGACACCCAGGTTCTCCAGCACCAGGATGTCCTTCGCCCGTTCGCGGCCAATCGATCCGGCCCGTGAGACCGCGGCGGCGCGAAGTGCGAGAGAGCGCAGCGGCCACCGCAAGACCCGTGTGGTCTCGACCTCAGCAGCAGCGCGATCGGCAGCCAGCCGAGCCATCGCTAGTTCGGGTGCCCGAGTGTCCGGGACGTGGCGAAGCCGGTCGATTGCCGCGAGAACCGGGCGAGGGTCCATCGCCCATGCCGGGGCGGCCAGCTCGTACTCGTCGTTGCCGCGATGGCCGAACCTGGCGAGGAATCGCCGCAGCGGCGCGGCGAGTGCAGTCTCGTCAATGCGGTCGCTCACCCCGTCCAGACCGTCGTCGAAGAGGGCTGTCAGTGCGGCGTCGCCGGCAACGATGCGTCCCAGTGCCCACTGCTCCTGGGCGATGCGAGCCGAGTCGACGTCGTCGATGCCGCTCACCAGTCGATTGCCAAGCCCGGCCGGAAGACCGGGCCGGTCGACCAACTTGTCGAGCACGGCCCGAGGCCCTGCCGCGATCATGCTGAAGTGCAGCAGTCGCTTCATGCTCTCGGCGAGGCGGTGGGGATACTCGGCCACGACGGCAAGCAGTTCGTCGTTGGTGGCGACGGCGGGGTCAGGCCTGGAGTCCACCCAGGCCTGCGCGTCGGTCCGCGCGACGTCAAGCGAGGTCAGATCAGGATCGCGGAGGATCTTCATGAGGAACTTGGTGACGCGCGCGGTCGCCAACAGGTTGCGGTCGCCCTTCGCCCGTCGATACGGAGGTATCCCCTCGACCTTGCCGAAAACCTGCTCGTCGCTGGTCGACGCGTTCATGCCGGGAGTGCGCACTCCCATGATCCGAGCGAGCGAGCCGCTGCCGTACAGGTAGCCACCGAATACGCCAGTCCCCAGCCTGATGCCGTCGACGTCGCGTGGGGTCACGAACCCGATCTCGCGAAACACCTCCATCTGTGCCCGCCCGACGTCGTCGCCCATCAGCGTGCCGCCCAGCGCCGATAGCACGTGCGGAAACACTTCGCCGGTGTTGCCGCGGGTGTAGAGCGGATACCGCTCGCTGGGCTCCATGTCCGCCACCCAGATCCGATCACTGACAGCAGTGTGTTCTCCCACAACAACCTCCTCGAGCGCGTTCTCACCACGACAGACGGTGTGCTCCCCGGCGCGGGTGACATCAGGGACGTTTCCACGCCTGTTCATCGAACGCCTCTCACCATGTGAAGCAGCACGTTTATGCCGGGTCCCCTCAGGGTTCGGACGCTACCGCTGACAGGCTCCGGAACGGATCGGTGAGACCCAGGTCGTTGAGAATCGCTTGGTTCAGCGCGTGGTGGTCAGTACCGGCAGCAGGGCTTGGGCAACTTGCGCGGGGCGTTCCTCGTGGGAGAACAGCCCGGCGCCCGGGATGACCTCTAGTCGTGCGTTGGGGAAGTCGGCGACCATTTCCTCGGCCCACTTGACCGGGAAGAAGCGGTCGTGCTCGCCCCACACCAACTGGACGGGCACGGTGATCCGCTTGTGCAGCTGGCCAAGATCGCGGACGAGTTGGTAGTCGAAGCTCTTCAGCAGGCGGATGGTGGCATCGCGGTGCTCGCGGTTCTTGTTCAGTGGCTGGAGGAAGAACTCGTCAAACTCACCATCGAGCAGTGACCGGTCGGCGAACGCGTCGCCAAGTACCAGCTTGTTGCGTCGAAGTCGTGGCTTGCCGGCGAGCCAACCCAGTGCCGCCCCAAACCCTGGGACCCGTCGTCCAGCGATGAACGACTTGAACTTCCAACTGAGGCCCGTTGACTGCTCGGTGTCGATCAGCCCGAGGGCGCGGAGGCGTGGGTCGCCGGCAACGGCGTGGCGCGCGATCATCCCGCCGCTGTCATGCCCAACCACTGCGACATCGTTCAAGTCGAGCAGATCGAGGGTGCGACGCACGCTGTGAACATGGTTCGCGATAGTCAGCGGTGTGTCGGCGGTGAACCGGCTGGCTCCTGCCCCGGGGAGGTCGATGAGGTGACAGGTGACATGGTCCGTCAAGTAGGGCAGCAGGGTGCGGTACGTGGCGCTGCCGACCGGCCAGCCATGGACGAACAGCACGTCAGGTCCGCTGCCCATGACGCGATACGCCACCTCGCCGGTACCGACATCAAGGAATCGATCTGGTGGCTGCCGAAAGAATTCAGCCGCTTGTGCAGCGGTGATGCTCACGCGTCCACCAATTCTGTCGGTCGTCTATAGAGATGCTCGTTCATTGGGCGCTCCTCAGAGTTTGTAGTGGTCACTGCGAAAACATAATCGCAGTGACCACTACGATCAAGTCCCAATGGGTCACAAGCACACCAAGGCCGAGATTCTGGCGGGGGCGCTGGCGGCCGCGTTCGAGGACGGGCTGAGCCAGCTCACGTTCGGTCGCCTCGCCAAACGTCTGGGCATCAGCGACCGAATCGTCGTCTACTACTTCCCTACGAAGGATGACCTGATCGGTGAGGTGCTGTACGCGATGGGTGCCGAGTTGCAAGCAACGCTCGCACCAACCTTCTCCACTCCTGCTGCCGACCATGTTGGGCTGCTACGCACCGCCTGGCCGTTGCTCGCACGACCAGAGACGGACCCTGTGTTCGCTTTGTTCTTCGAGGCCGGTGGCCTGGCAGCAACCGGCCGCGAGCCATTCCGCACACTCGTCCCACAATTGGTCGAAGCCTGGATTGAGTGGGCCGCCGCGTTCATCCGCGGAACCACGACACGTCGGCGCGCCGAAGCCGAGGCCGCCATCGCACTGCTCGACGGCCTTCTCTTGCTCCGCCAGCTCGCCGGGCCAAAAATTGCCGACCGGGCCGCGAAAAGGATCTGCAAGGGCGTCTCCTGACGTCTCAGAGCAGGTGGTGCTCGCGGGCGGCTTGGACGGCTGCCTTTCGGCTGGTGACGGCGAGTTTGCGGTAGATCGCGCTGCATTGCGTTTTGACGGTGTTCGGCGACACGTACAGCTCTCGTGCGATCTCAGGGAGCGAGAGCGTGGAAGGTAGGTAGCGCAGCACGGCCAGCTCTCTCTGGGACAGTTGCTCCACCAGCCCGGCCGTCGGGGCCGGTCGCGATTGCGCGACCCGGTGCTTCGCGGTCACGCGCTCCAGCAGGGGAAGTGTGATGCCCGGGTCGGGGGACCGCTCGATCAGCTGGCGGGCTTCGTCAATCAGCTCGCGTCCACGATCCGCTCCGTCCGTCAGCAAGACGTCGGCGGCCAGGGTCAGCACGAACATCAGCCCCAGCATCGTGGACGACCGTCGCGCAAGCACCACGGCGTGCTCGGCGTCGTCGGTCGCGCTCGGGCCGGGCGACCCCGTCGCCGCCCGGATGGCGATCACGGGCGCGATGCCGTGGTACTCGCCAAGTCCTGAGGAGGCGGCGAATTCGAGGGCGCGCTGCGCTGCTTCGCCGGCGGCCAGGTCGCCAGCGCTGTGGAACTCGATGACGGCGGCGGCAACTAGAGCCATGGCGTGTGCCGTCACCCGCTTCTCGGCCTGGGTACGCACCAGGGCGACGGCGAGCGCTGCACGAGCCTCCTCCGGGAGACCTGCCCATGCAAAGGCGGCGCCCGCAGCGGTCGTCAGCTCGCTGGCACGCGCCTCGACGTTGCCGGCCGCGATGACTTCTCGCGCACCGGCGAGCGCGGTGCCGACGGCGCCCATGCCGAGGGCGAGGTTGATGCGCAACGGCATGGTCCGCATTGGGTCGATGTCGGCCGGAAGCGTGGCGGTTGCTTGGTCCAGCAACACCTGGGCTGTCTCGTATCGGCCAGTGAGGTAGTGGTCCCATCCGGACAGGAGTGCGCAGATCGCATCGAGTTCACCACCGACGGCGAGCCGTTCGAGGATGTTGCGCAGCGTCCGTAGTCGGCCACTGCCAAGTAGGTCGGGCCCGACGAACCGCATGAGGTACATGGCCTGCCCGCGATCGCCTGCGGCCAGCAGGTGGTCGACGGCGGCGGAGGGGTAGCCGGCCGCTTCGAACCACGCGGCGGCGCGGCGGTGCAGGTCGGGCAACCGGTCTGGCATCGAGCGCCGCGCCTCAAGAAGGAGCAGGTCGCGGAACAGGTGGTGATATCGGTACCACTCGCCCACGGCATCGAGCCGGATGACGAGCTGGTTGCCGGCGGCGAGACCGTCCAGCCAGCGGGCGCCGTCGTTCGAGCCGGTGACCGAGTCGAGCAGCGGTCCCGACAGCCGGTGCAGCACGGCGGCCTCCACCATCCGGCGGCGCTCGTCCTCGTCGAGACCCGCGAGGAACTCGTCGGTGAGGTAGCCGGCGACGAGCTGGTCGTCTCCACGAAACGTCTCGATGAAACCACGCGAGTCGGCGGAGCGTTCGAGCGACAGCCCGGCCAACACGAGCCCGGCGGCCCAGCCCTCGGTGCGCTCGCAGAGGTCGTCGAGCCGCTGTTCATCCAGCCCCTCTGCGGCCGTGCCCAGCAGCGCAGCGGCCTCGGTGGGGTCGAAGCGGAGGTCGCCGGCTCGGATCTCTCGGACCCGCCCTCGCACGCGCATCCTCCCCAGTCGGAATGGTGGGTCGGCGCGGGTGATCAGCACCAGGGTCAGCTGCGGCGGACACAGGTCGATGAGGCGTTCGACAGCACGGTGCACGTCGGGATCGTCGATCAGGTGGTAGTCATCGAGCACGACGACGAGCCGCTCGGTCAAGGCCGAGACCGCATTGACGAGGGCTGGCACGACCACCTGACCAGCGCCCAGCGAACCGGCCACCAGCGGCTCCAGACGAACGGCGATCTGCGGGTTCGTACGACCGATGGCAGAAGTGACCGACACCCAGAAGCGTGCGGGATCGGCGTCGGATTCCTCCAGCTGTAGCCACGTCACTGCGCCGAGCTGCGCGGCCGCCCAACCAGCCACGAGCGTCGATTTGCCCGAACCGGCAGGCGCGCTGACCAGGACGAGGGGCAGGTCATCAGCGTGTGCCTGGTCCAACATTTCGCCGAGGCGACCACGGGTGATGAGCCGAGTCGGGGGCGCCGGAGGCCGAAGCTTGGTGGCCGCCAGATTGCTGCTCGACTGCGGGTCCACGAGTCGAACATAGCGGGCGTTCACCCGGGTGAATGGCCGATGAGGTGAAGCCTTCTCACCCTGCCCGGTGGGACGGTACTGACATGCCCGCCCTACACACCCACGAGATCGTGCTCCGGGGTCGCCTCAGCGGCCGCCTGCTCGGCCCGTTCCTGGACGACTTCACCGACGACCACCACGAAGCCGGCGTGACCCGGCTCGTCGGCACCGTTCGTGACGCGTCGCACCTGCACGGCCTCGTGGCATATCTGGCATCGATCAACGCCGAGTTGATCTCCATCACGCCGGTCACCGACCCCTCACAAATCCACACCTCACACACCCCCATTACCACTACCACCAACTTCAAGGAGCAACCCATGATCACTGTTTCCCACCTCACCAAGTCCTATGGCCGACGCACGGTCGTCGACGACCTGTCGTTCGAGCTGACCGCCGGGCACATCACCGGCTTCGTCGGACCGAACGGTGCCGGCAAATCGACCACGATGCGCATGATGGTCGGCCTCGCCAGGCCCGATGGCGGCACCGCCACCTACCGCGGACTGAACTACGCCGAATTGCGCGACCCGGCCCGCACCGTCGGCGTGGTCTTGGACGCCCGAGCGATGCACCCTGGTCGCTCGGCACGCAACCACCTTCGGGCAATGGCCGCGATCAGTTGTCTTCCGCAGGCACGCGTTGATGAGGTGCTGCACCTCGTCGGCCTGGATGCTGCCGCCAACCAACGGGTTGGTGGGTTCTCGCTCGGCATGCGTCAGCGTCTTGCGATTGCTGGTGCGTTGCTGGGCAACCCGGAGGTGCTGATGCTGGATGAGCCGGCCAACGGCCTCGACCCCGACGGCATTCGCTGGTTGCGCACGATGCTCACCAACTTTGCCAGCGACGGCGGCACGGTGTTCGTGTCCAGCCACTTCATCACCGAACTGGCCACCTTTGCCCACGATCTTGTGGTCGTTGGCAATGGCCGACTCATCACTGCCGAGCCACTGGCGGACACCCTCGACCGCGACCGCTCGCTCAGCCTCGAGGACATCCTCCTTGACCTCACTCGTGACGCCGCCCGCTACGCGGCTGCGTGATCCAACGCCTCATCAACGACAGCACCACAACTCTCAACCCCGAACGTCAACCCGAAAAGGACTTCCAATGATTACGCCCACCTACCTTCCCACCACCTCTCCTGCGTCTCCGATCATACGCGACCTGCGAGCAGCCCTCCACAGCGAGTGGATCAAGCTCCGCTCCGTTCGCGCGACGTGGATCTTCGTCGGCCTTGCCACTGTGATCGGCCTTGTAATGTCGCTGATCCTCGGCATGGTCGTGAAGACCGACCCCTACGACCACCTGCCATTCACCATCGGGAACACGTTCCTGGTGTCGAGCTGGCTCACCACGGTTTTCGCCGTCGTGGCCGGCACCTTGCTGTTCACCTCGGAAGTGCAGCACGGCACACTCGCCGGTGCGCTGACTGCCCGTCCGTCAAAGCCGATCATTGTTGGTGCGAAGGCTGTCACCGCGGCGGTGCTTGGGTTCGCGATGGGCGCTGTCGGCATCGTCGGCGGCCTCGTCGGCGGCCTGGCGAGTGGGATGGACACCGGCGACATGTCAGGTGCGGCTTCAGGTGTGGCCTGGGCGCTCGTGCTGACCACGCTCGCCGCGGTCCTGGGCCTCGGCGTCGGCCTCATCGTGCGTCACAGTGCTGCGGCAGTGACGTCCGTGCTCATCTGGGCCCTTGCCGTCGAGACCCTCATTCGAGGCATTGTGTCGCCCACCGTGTCTCGCCTACTGCCGTTCACCGCGGCCAACGGGTTGCTGGGCACCCGCTCCGCTGCCGATACCCCCGAGACCCTCGCCGCTGCCCTGTCCAACCTGGGTAATGTGGCCGTCATCGGCTGCTGGGCAGCCGGCGCGGTGGCCATTGGCACCGTGCTACTGATGCGGAAGGATTCGTGATGGAACGCTTCGCCGCTTTCCAGCACCGCAACTTCCGGCGCTACTTCGCCGGTCAGGTCATCTCCAGTGTCGGAACCTGGCTGCAGGCGCTTGCGGTCACCTGGCTGGTGCTGGACCTCACGGGCCGTAGCGACCGCCTTGGTTTCGCTGTTGCGTTGCAATTCCTGCCGTTGCTGCTGCTGGGGGCGCCGGCCGGCGTGCTGGCCGACAGGGTGGACAACCGTCGGCTGCTGATGGTGACCTCCGTCGTGTCGGCTGCCCTTGCGCTCGCCTTCGGACTGGTCGTGTCGACAGGGTCTGCGGACCTAGGCGTGATCTACGGCCTGACCTTCATGTCCGGTTTGGTACTTGCCGTCGAGCGCCCGGCAATGCAGGCCCTTCTCTACCAACTCGTGGGGCGCGAGGCGTTGCCGAGTGCGGTCGCCACGAACAGCACGGTCGTGTCGGTCTCTCGTCTCGTCGGCCCGGCGCTGGGTGGTGCCATGGTGGCGGTCACCGGAGTTGCTTCTTGCTTTTACGCCAACGCAGTGTCGTTCGTGGTGGTCTTCGTTGCCTTGGCAAGCATTCGTCGGAGTGACTTAGTGCCACGCCCCGTCAGTTCTCGAACCGGCGGCAACCTCAGGGCGGCCGTTGTGTACGTGCGCCAACGCCCCGAGGTTCGCCGTCCGCTGATCGTGATGGCGGTTGTTGGGCTGGTCGCCCTCAACTTCCAGGTCACCTTTCCTTCGATGGTCCGCTTCGGATTTGATCGTGGTGCGGGTGCCGTGGGGACCGTGATGAGCGTGAGCGCAATTGGGTCGATCCTTGGGGGTCTCTATGCAGCCGGTATCACGCCGAACCCGCGTCGGACGCTGGCACTCGTGCTGGCAGGCTTCGGTGCCATGCTCGTCGTGTTCGCAGCTGCGCCGAACTACACAGTATTTGTCGTGTTGAGCATCCCGCTCGGTTTTGCTTCGGCATGTTTCCAATCGATCAACACCGTGTCGGTGCAACAGGCCACGGAGCCCGCGATGCAGGGTCGGGTCATGGCATTGCACCAAATGGCGTGGTTCGGCAGCACGCCGATCGGCGCGGTGGCGATGGGTTGGGTCATTCAGTCAATCTCTCCCCGGGCGCCGTTCGTGTTCGGTGGCATGGCCGCCCTCGGCTGCGCTGTTGCTCTCATGCTGTCGGCCAGACGCGACAGCTTGGCCGACCGCATTTCCACAGTGGGAGCGGCGTCTGCCACAGTCGATGCGTGAGCGCGACACGACGCCTCAGTAGCGCAGGATTGCGGCGATTTGCTGGTGGTGTTGAAGGGTGCCGTTGTTGACGATGACGGCGGAACCGCCGTGTTGGAGGACGATTTCGATGGTGTCGTCGATGATGTCATCGTTGACGTCCGGGTGGAAGGGGTCGTTGGCCGGGTGGAGCTGGTTGTTGTCGTCGATGCGGGCGGGGAGGGCGTAGTCGATTTCGACAACGAGGGTGGCGATGCGGCCGTCGTGAGCAAGAGGCCAGATTTCGTGGATGCCTCCCGCGTAGCGGTTGGCGGACAGGGCCTGGTCGAGTTGGTGCATGGCTCGGGTTGCATCGGTGCGCAGCCAGTCGGCGACGAGCGGCCAGGCCGCGTTGTGGAGCTCGGATGCACTGGTTCGGTCGTGGTTGCCCGCGATGACGCCAATCGAGTCGCTGAGGTCGGGAGCGAGTTTGCGGACGGATCGTTGGACGCCGGCGATGACGGTGGGCAGTGGGAGCGTGACGTGCTCGCTGCGCAGGCTTTGATCGACAACGCGCGCCCAGCTGGTGCCGGTGTGTTCTTCGGTGCGGGTGAGCGGCCAGGTGTCATCGCGTTGCTCGACGAGTCGTTGGCGGTCACCGACAAACAGGCGGCTGGCTTGTTCGCTGATGGTGATGACGCGGTAAAGGGCGGTGCGGTTGAGGTCGGCGACGAGGTCGCGGGTGGTGAAGGTGTCGTCGATCGTGACGCGCTCGTCAACGGTGCTCCCGAGCCGGACGGCAGCGGCATGCTCGGGGGAGATGAACAAGGCGAGGGCCTGGGTGGATGGCTGACTGGATTGTTCGGCGATGAGGTCGATGAGGCGGGTGATCAGGTTGTGGCGGAGTGTGTCGCTGATATCGCCATCGAGGCGGTCGTCGGTGTGTCCCGTGAGACGAGTGGTGGTGTCGAGTTCACTAGGAGTGAGAGTGGTGCCCGGGGTGGTGTTGATGAGCATGGTGATGCTCGGGTAGCAGCGTTGACGTTGCAGTTCGTTGAGGGTTGCACGGTTCATGTCGGGCTTCTTTCAGGTCGCAGGTGGAAGTGGGCTGTTGGATGCATCGGCAATGGGCTCGCCGAAGGCCGACGGACGCGGTCGGTCGATGAGCCGTTGGGTGGCGGGGATGAGGATGGCAAGCGCGCCGACTCCGGCGATCAGCAGGCTGATGCCGATGTAGCGGTGTCCGTCCAGCATCAGAGCAACGACTGCGCCGCCGCTGATGAGCGCAGTGGCGGACATGGCGACACCGATCCGTGCTGTACGTGTGGTGTGGATTCGGCTGGTGGCGTCTGCAGCGCGGGTACGCGTGCGTTCGAGGGCGCGTTCAGCCCAGGCGTACTCGGTAGAGAGCACGAGCAGGCCGATGAAGATGATGAGGATCCCGGGGCCGGGCAGCACCAGCATGATCAGGCCGGCGCCACAGAGGGTGAAACCCGCACAGATGACGAGCAGCCGTTTCGCAGTGGAGGCAACTCTCCGCCGGTGGCGGACGGTATGCGACGTGGGCATGGCGACCTTTCGAGGGACGAGGTGTCCGTTCGAAGGTCTCTCCGCTCGTTCGAGCCGGGCTGCCGGGACCGATTGCGGTCCGTGATGGCGGCAGTGCCGTGGTGGGATACTCCCCTTCCCTGTCCATCATACTACCGGTGTCCTGAACATGCAACTTACACCATGGCTTTCAACGCAGTAAAGTGCCGCTGGCGACGAGATCGACCATCGTGAAGGCGCTCTGTTTCGACCGGCCCATCGATTATCGAGGGCTCGTGTAGGTTCGGTTCATGTTGACTATCGACCTAGATGCGGCGTTGCTGGCTTCGCACAGCTCTTACGCAGATCGACGTCCGCGGTCGGCGGCGTTGGCCGTTGCTGCAGCGAAGGTAATGCCCGGAGGGAACACTCGCACGGTCTTGCACTTCGACCCGTTTCCCTTCCGCGTCGAGCGCGCCGAGGGCTCGACGTTGGTGGACGTTGACGGGCATCGCTACGTCGATCTGCTGGGCAATTACACCGCCGGCCTGTTTGGCCATCAGGTACCCGCGGTGCGCAACGCGGTCATTGCGCAGCTCGACAAGGGTTGGGCGATTGGGGCCACACACGCGCTGGAAGTAGAGCTTGCGGAGTTGGTGTGTGGGCGGTTCGAGTCGGTCGAGCAGGTGCGTTTTACGAACTCGGGGACGGAAGCGAACCTGATGGCAATCGGCACGGCGATCCACATCACGGGGCGGCGCAAAGTGCTGGTGTTTGAGGAGGGCTATCACGGCGGGGTGTTGACTTTCGCTCACGGCCCCGGCGCGCTCAATGTGCCGCACGACTTCCTCATCGTGCCCTACAACGACGTGCCTGCGGTGGAGGAAGCGTTTGCCGCGGCCGGCGCCGAGATCGCCTGTGTGATTGTCGAGCCCGTCCAGGGTTCGGGGGGTTGCATCCCTGCGGCGTCGGGCTTCCTGGAGGCACTGCGCCAGGTGTGCACAGACCACGGCAGCGTGCTGATCTTCGACGAGGTGATGACATCTCGCCTTCACCCCGGTGGCGCTCAGGCGCGGTTCGGGGTGTTGCCGGACATGACGACTCTCGGCAAGTACCTCGCCGGTGGAATGACGTTCGGAGCGTTCGGTGGTCGCCGCTCCATCATGGCTGCGTTCGATCCGGCGCAGGGCGGCGCGCTGTCGCAGGCGGGCACGTTCAATAATAACGTCGTGTCAATGGCCGCTGGGGTGGCTGCGTTGCGCGATGTGCTGACCGCCGAGGCGCTGATCGCGCTCAACGAACGTGGCGACGTGCTGCGCGAACGTCTGAGCGTGACCTTCGCAGGAGCTGGTCTACCGATGACGGTGACCGGCGTTGGATCAATGTTCAATGTCCGCGCCGACGACGGGCGATGGGTTGAGCTGTTCTTCCACGCAATGCTCGCCGCAGGCTTCTATCTCGCCCGCCGAGGGATGATTGCGCTTGCGCTCGATGTGACCGACGAGCA
>JAYVVY010000455.1:0-2474 GCA_043786575.1 Ilumatobacteraceae bacterium | reverse complement strand
ATGCCAGTTGTGGGGCACCAGAGCAGCCGTCGCCGAGCTCATCAGGATCTCGCCAGCGTCGGCGATGGTCTCCATGTCGGTGACCGTTGACGCGTCGCGCCCGATCACCACCAACTCGAGCTGGTTGGTGCCCGGGAGAAAACACGCGAAGCGACCGGTGTGCACGCCCATCGAGATGCGCAACGTCACACGACCGCGTCCGGTCTCGACAGCGCCGCGCGCCTTCAACGCAGCGCGCATCGCGAACGCGGCCTGACAGGCGCGTTGCGGATGGTCGTCGCCCTGGTAGAGCAGCAGAAGCGCGTCGCCGCCGAACTTCAACAGGTCACCGCCGCGCTCGTACGCCACCGTCAGCAAATCGGTGAACGTTGAATTGAGAATCTGTGTGAGTTCTTCGGCTCCGGCCTTTCCCTGCTCGGCCAGACGCTCTGAAAGCTTGGTGAAGCCCGAGACGTCGGCGAACACCAACGAGCCGTCGGCGTGGAAATATCGTTCGCCGCGGTCAAGAGCGTCCAGCACCAAACGCGGAATTCGCGTCAAAAGTTCACGCTCAGTCATGAGTCAATTACTCCCCGTCGAGGTGCCCGATGTGCCCTTCGACACCACGCTTGACGTGGCGATTGTCCCCGGGGGATGCTGACAAAGGAGCCGTTCCGGCTTGACGGGAGAAGTGAAATGTCGCTGAAGACACGGGTGCCTTCATTTGTTATTTTGTGTTTGATTGCTGGGGGCTTGCCGATGGCATCGCCCTTGGTGGTGACGGCGTCGGTGGGGGACAGCTCGGTCACGAGGCTGAGTCTAAACGCTGGTACCCAGATCACTGGCGGCGACAGCCGCCGACCCTCATACAGCGGCCAAGCACTCGGTGGAAACCTCGACAGCCAGAAGCAGTGGATCGCGTTCGATACGGCGAGTTCGAATGCAATCAGTACCGATTCGGGCAGCGTGGCGCTGACCGGCTTCTCGGCCGACACCAACGCCAAGCGCGATGTCGTCATTCGTGAGCGCAGCCTCGGCGCAGCAACCCGCATTGTGAGCGTCGATCTACAGTCCGGTCAGCGTCTGGCCGACAGCTGGGATCCGGCCGTGAACAGCAACGGAAGATTTGTCGCGTTCCTCTCGAACGGCACCTTCGGCGACGGTACCGGCGAGGGCAACGAGCGCCCGTGCGACGACCCCTCGCCCGACGAGAGCGCTCCCGGTCAAGGCAACGAAGCGCGCGATCTCAATGGCGTCCTCACGGACGTTTACGTGCGTGACCGCGACGCTGATTCGAAGCAAAACATCCTGGGCAGCGTCAACGTCTACGACCAGAAGTTTTTGCCCGGCCAGGTCGCTGGCTCGCTTCCTTACTGCGGTACCAAGACGGCGCTCGTCAGTGTGGGCACCGACGAACTGCAAGCCAACAAGCCCAGCGGCTACAAGTCGGTGCAGGACGGCTCCCTCGGCATTACCGACGACGGCCGATTTGTGGTGTTCGCCACCACCGCACAAGTTGTTACAACCGACAGCGCCGGCACGGTGAGGTCGGTGGACAATGATGCGCTGCTCGACGTGTACGTGCGTGACCGCGACACCGATGGTGACGGCAAGTACGACGAGCGTGACACCTCGAGCACCTACCTCGTCAGCCAGGCGACCGCGAACAATGTCGCGGCGGGCTACCCCACGATCAGCGCCGACGGCCGCTTGATCGCGTACGAGGACGGCACCAACATTCGCATCGTTCGCCTCTCGATAGCCACCGGGCGCCCGACCGTCACCACCGTGGGCACTGTCTTTGCCGGTTCGCGCCCTGCCCTCGGGGTCGCCTCCGGTGCCACCTCGGGTGCCATTGCGTATCAGCGCAGCGGCATCGTCTACACCAACGCCATTTCCATCCCGACCACGGGCGCCAGCTCCATCGGTACCGAACGTTCCATTGGCGAAGGCACACTGCCGCAGCTCGATCGAGCCGGTAAAACTGTCGCCTTCTCGCGCACCATCGTCGGGGGCGTGCAGAGCGTGCGTGCGGGCTCCACCGGTGTCGGCGGTTCCCGACTCATCAGCCGTACGGCTGCCTCGGTGAATGGCAACGGTGCGAGTGGTGCGCAAACGGTGTTCCCCGAGGTTGCCGTACTCGACGACGCTGTGACCAGCACGGCGCTTGTCGCCTTCTCCTCCGACGCCAGCAACCTCATCAGCGGCGTCAGCAACACCGACACCAATGGCGTGCGCGATGTCTTCGAACAGCGCTGGACCCCGGGCCTCATCAGTGTGACCACCAGCGCGACGCCGACCGTCCCAGCTGCCCGTGGCATCCGCCTCACCGATGTGCCCGCCACTGCGCTCACGTTCGACCCAGCGCTGTTGGCCAGAGTCGTTGGCGCGCCGGCCGGGGCGATTCGCAGTCTGCCAAGCGGCGGTGTGCGCAGCCTGCCCTCCGGTGGTGTGCGTTCGCTGCCCGGTGGTGGCATTCGCTCGTTGCAGCTGCA
>JAYVVY010000454.1:0-4816 GCA_043786575.1 Ilumatobacteraceae bacterium | reverse complement strand
ACCGGGTGGCACGGTGATCTTGGTGGTCGGCGTGATCCACGGCGACGAGAGCGCTGGCCGTGGGATTTTGCAGAACCTGCGCGAGATGGCGTTGCCAGCCAACATCGACCTGTGGTTGATGGACGCCATGAACCCCGACGGGTTTGCCAATGGCGAGCGCCATAACGGCAATGGGGTCGACCTCAACCGCAACTTTCCGCACGACTGGACGCAGGTGGCCCAGCCGGGCGATTGGGAGTACAGCGGCACCGGCCCGGCCAGCGAACCCGAGACGCAGGCGTTCATCGCGTTTACTGACCGTATCGCCCCGCACCTGACGCTGTGGTACCACCAAGACCTGAACCGCATCTCGCCGTCCAGCCGAAAAGACGGGCCGTTGCGTGAGCGTTACGCGGCGCTCACCGGGCTGCCGGTGCTCAGCGTTACCGGCGGCACCTACACCGGCGTGGCTGCTACCTGGGTGCGCACCATGGTGCCCGATGCGATGTCGTTCATCGTCGAGCTGGGGCCTTCGCTGTCAGCCGACGAGGCGTTGGTGCACGCTTCGGCGGTGCTTGACATCGCGACGATGGCGCGGAACATCGCCTAACGCTCTGCGCGTGCGCGTACGTAGCGCGTGAAGAGGAAACCGTCGTCCTCCAGCACGTGCGCGAGGGTCATTCGTTGCGACAGCGGTGGTGCGCCGGACGTGAGTCGCGGGCCCACGCCGCCATTGATCTGTGGGCTGATTGACAGGTTCAGTTCGTCGATGAGGTCGGCGGCCGCCAACAAACCGTTCAGCGTTGAGCCGCCCTCAGCTTGCACGACGTTGGCGTCCATCTGAGCGAGCGCGGCAGCGAGGTCAACGTCGCCGACCCCGGCTCGCAGCGATGGCACGGGAACGTCCGGCGCGTCGGTCGGCAGCACGAGCAGCGCCTTGCCGGAGGTGAAAAGTGGCGACTCGAAATCGAAGTTGCCCGAGCGGGAGACGACAGCGATTCGCTGGCCGGGTGACCGCGGGGGCCCGTAGCCTTCGGCGCGCACGGTGCTAGCGCCGACCAGGATGATGTCGGCGAACGAGCGCAGGGTCAACAGCAACTCTTGGTCGGTGGCGTTTGAGAGTCCGCGTGAGTTGCGGTCGACCACTGTCGAGCCGTCGAGGCCGGCGACCATGCACAGCGCCACCCACGGCCGGTTCGCCGGCCGCAGCCGCGGCACGTCGTAGCACTCGCGAAGAGTGACGGTGTCGTCTGGGTGGGGAAACAAGCGTCGCATTGGTGAGAGGATGCCACCCATGGGGACTGTCAACGAAACGGCACACGACAATTCTGGCATCGCGACTCGTACCGCATTCCGAACCTGCCCGCTGTGCGAAGCCGGGTGCGGCCTGGAGATCACGGTCAAGCGTGATGCAGCCCACATCGAAACTGTCACGCGTATTCGCGGCGACCAGGCCGATGTGTTCAGTCACGGGTTCATTTGCCCGAAGGGCAGCACGCTCAAACAACTGCACGACGACCCAGATCGCGTGCGGATGCCATTGGTCAAGCGCAATGGTGTGCACGAGGAGGTCGAGTGGGCGGAAGCGTGGGCGGTCATTGCCGATCGCCTTCCCGACCTGATGGCCCGCCACGGTCGCGAGTCGGTCGGCGTGTATCTGGGCAACCCCAGCGCGCACAGCTTGTCCGCTCTGCTGTACAACCGAACGATGCTGCAGGCGCTCGGCACCAGGCGCCGGTTCAGCGCGTCGACCGTCGACCAGATGCCGCGCCAAGTCGCTGCGGCCTATGTCTTTGGCACCGCCGTCAGCGTGCCGGTACCCGACCTCGACCACACCGACTTCCTCGTCATCATGGGTGCCAACCCATACGCGTCAAACGGCAGCCTGTGCACAGCGCCGGACTTTCCCGGTCGCATCGAAGCGATTCGCGAGCGTGGTGGCACCGTGGTCGTGGTCGACCCCCGGCGCAGTCGCACGGCGGAGGAGGCCGATCGGTGGCTACCCATCCGGCCGGGCACCGACGCGCTGCTGTTGGCGGCGATGGTCAACACGCTTGCGGCAGATGGTCGCATCGCCCCTGGCGATCATGTCGCCGAACACTTGAATGGGCTCGACGCGGTGGTTGCCGCCCTGGCCCCCTTCACTCCGGAGGCGGTCTCGCCGGCGACAGGGCTGACGGCTGCAGAGATCCGTTCGCTGGCCCGCGACCTTGCCGACGCCGCGAGCGGCAGCGTCTATGGCCGCATCGGCACCACCACCAACGGTATGGGTACCGAAGGCTTCGGCACCACCACTTCCTGGCTGGTCGACGTTGTCAACATCGTCACCGGCAACCTCGATCGCCGTGGTGGAGCGATGTTCGCCATGCCGGTGGCCGGCGGCCCGACAACGCGTGGCAAGGCCGGTGTTGGCAAGGCATTCTCGATCGGCCGCGGCCAGTCGGTGGCGCGTCAGCTTCCCGAGGTGATGGGGGAGTACCCGGCCGCAGCAATGGCCGAGGAGATTACCGGTGCCGGCGACGCAGGCATGAAGGTGATGATCACCGTTGCTGGCAACCCAGTACTGAGCACACCCAACAGTCAGCAGCTGGATGAGGCGCTGGCGCAGCTGGAGTTCATGGTCAGCGTCGATATGTACCTCAATGAAACCACTCGCCACGCCGACGTGATCCTGCCGCCACCCTCGCAACTGCAGCGGGGCCACTACGACGTGGCGTTGTTGCAGTTCGCGATTCGAAACGTGGCCAACTACAGCGACCCGGTGCTGGCGCTCGATTCGGGCCAGCCCGATGAGTGGGAAATTCTTGCGAAGCTGGGCTTGATTGCTGCTGGACTTGGGCCCGATGCCGAGCCGGTTATGGCCGACGAGATGGGCCTGGCAGGAATGGTCCAGAGCTCGGTCAAGGACGAGAACTCTCCGATTCACGGGCGTCACGCGGATGAGATTCTCACGGCGTTGGGCACCGAAGCTGGCCCTGCGCGAATGCTGGACTTCATGCTGCAGACCGGTCCCTTCGGCGCGGCATTCGGCGCCAACCCTGGCGGCGCGAGCGTGGCCCTCTTGCGCGCGAACCCGCATGGAGTGGACTTCGGTGCGTTGGAACCACGGCTCCCTGAGATTCTGCGCACACCGTCGGGTGCTATCGAGGTGGATCACCCCGTGCTGATTGCTGACCTGGCGCGCCTGGAGCGCTCGATGCAGATGGCTGCGGCGGCAACCGAGCAGCCGCTCGTGCTCGTCGGGCGGCGACACCTGCGCAGCAACAACTCATGGATGCACAACATCGAGGTTCTGGTGAAGGGCAAGCCGCGCTGCACGCTGCATGTGCACCCAGACGATGCTGTGCGCTACGGACTGACCGATGGAGGGGTGGCTCGCGTGACCAGCCGCGTCGGCACCGTGGATGCGTCCGTCGAGGTCACCGACGCGATTCGGCCCGGTGTGGTCAGTCTTCCGCACGGATGGGGCCATGGGCAACCCGGCACCAACATGCGCGTCGCCGCCGAGCGAGCGGGTGTGAACAGCAACATCCTGGCTGACCACGAGGCTCTCGATCCGCTGAGCGGCACCTCGGTGCTCAACGGGATACCGGTCTCGCTGCAACCAGCTCTCGGCTGACAGGGCGGCTCGCCAGTGGCTGAGACGGTCGATTCGCTCGGCATTTGCTCGCCTGTGGATATGTGGATAACAGGCTGCGTGGTAACCCCCTGTTCACACACCGTTTCATCATGTTCCCCACAGAAATCCACACGGTTGTACCCCTTCCTCCCCACAGGGCAGGCGCCGTAAGGTGTCGTTCGTAGCTGGCAGCGGTGCAAGGGCGCGGATGGACAGTGACACACCAAAAGGCTCTCACCCGCTCGAGCGCTCCGATGGTGTGAAGCTGTGGGGGCACGGATATCCCGAACCTGTGTCCCTTGCGCCGCTAGCCACGCCACCTGCTGCGATGCGGAATTTGATGCATCTGCAACAGGTTGGTCATTGACACGGGTGTAACTACAGTGCTGTAATCCTCCCTACCACTTGTGGTGCTCCGGGCAATGGGGGCATTGCGCACACCACATGTTGTGGTTCGGCGGGCACTTCCTCTCGATTCACCGGTCGTTCGGCCACGTTTCTGTCACATCGCTCACGTTGCAAGTCGTTCACTCAGCAAGTCGTCTCATCCAGCAAGTTTGTATCAAGGAGTACTGCATGTCACTGGCGCCGGATCGCCTCTCAATCGGGATTACCCGCCACTTCACCGCGCCGGGGGTTCACCCCTACGACGAGGTCGAGTGGGAGCATCGCGATGCACGCATCTCCAACTGGAAAGACGGCACCGTTGCGTTCGAGCAGCTGGGCGTCGAGTTCCCCACCAACTGGTCGCTCAACGCCACCAACATCGTCGCCCAGAAGTACTTTCGCGGCACGCTCGGCTTGCCCGAGCGTGAATGGTCGCTGCGTCAGGTCATCGACCGTGTGTCGAACACCATCACCACGTGGGGCAGCGAGGGCGGCTACTTCGCCGACCAGGCCGAGGCCGACGCATTCACCAACGAGCTGAAGTACATCCTGGTCACCCAGCGCGCCGCGTTCAACAGCCCGGTGTGGTTCAACATCGGTGTCAAGGGCGTGCCCCAGCAGGCCAGCGCGTGCTTCATCCTTGCGGTCGACGACACGATGGATGGCATCCTCAACTGGTACCGCGAGGAAGGCACCATCTTCAAGGGTGGCTCCGGCTCGGGTATCAACCTGTCCAACATCCGCAGTAGCTACGAGCTGCTCAACGGTGGCGGCACCGCCAGCGGCCCGGTCAGCTTCATGCGCGGCGCCGATGCCTCGGCCGGCACCATC
>JAYVVY010000453.1:0-2961 GCA_043786575.1 Ilumatobacteraceae bacterium | reverse complement strand
CGCTACGACATCTTCCAGCAGTACACAGCGCTCGTCGACGGGCTGTCACGCCAGGCGGCCACGCTGCGCGGCCTGTTCGAGCTACGCACCGACCAGCGTTCGGCCATCGACATCGACGAGGTCGAGCCTGTCAGCGAGATCGTCAAGCGGTTCAGCACAGGGGCCATGTCGTACGGCAGCATCAGCATGGAAGCGCACGAGACGCTAGCCATCGCGATGAACTCGATCGGAGCGAAGAGCAACACGGGCGAAGGCGGCGAGGATGCGGAGCGCCTGCACGACCCGCAGCGCCGCAGCTCCATCAAGCAGGTGGCCAGTGGTCGCTTCGGGGTCACCAGCGAATACCTGGTCAACGCTGACGATCTGCAGATCAAGATGGCGCAGGGTGCCAAGCCGGGCGAGGGCGGCCAGCTGCCTGGCCACAAGGTCTACCCGTGGGTGGCCAAGACGCGCCACAGCACGCCTGGCGTGGGCCTGATCAGCCCGCCGCCGCACCACGACATTTACTCCATCGAAGATCTCAAGCAACTGATCCACGACCTGAAGAACTCGAACCCGGCGGCACGTGTGCACGTGAAGCTGGTGTCGGAGGTCGGTGTGGGCACGGTCGCCGCGGGAGTGAGCAAGGCCAAGGCTGACGTCGTGCTGATCAGCGGTCACGACGGTGGCACCGGCGCCTCGCCGCTCACCTCGCTGAAGCACGCCGGTGCACCGTGGGAGCTCGGGCTGGCCGAAACGCAGCAGACACTGCTGCTGAATGGCCTGCGCGACCGAATCGTGGTGCAGGCAGACGGCCAGTTGAAGACCGGTCGCGACGTCATCATCGCCGCGCTGCTCGGTGCCGAGGAGTTCGGCTTCGCCACCGCTCCGCTGGTGGTCAGCGGTTGCATCATGATGCGCGTCTGCCACCTCGACACCTGCCCAGTCGGCGTCGCCACGCAGAACCCCGAACTGCGTAAGAAGTTCAGCGGCAAGCCCGAGTTCGTGGTCACGTTCATGGAGTACATCGCGCAGGAAGTGCGCGAGCACATGGCCGCGATGGGCTTCCGGACAATGCAGGAGATGGTCGGCCATGTCGAGATGCTCGACACGCGTACAGCGATCACGCACTGGAAGGCGAAGGGGCTGGACATCAGTCCGATCCTGGCCGTGCCGCAGAACCCCTACGGCTCAACCCTGTACCACTCGGTGATTCAAGATCACGGGCTGGCCGAGGCGCTCGATCAGCAGTTACTGGTGGCATGTGCGCCGGCTATCGAGCGTGGCGAATCCGTCTCGTTGACGCTGCCCATCCGCAACGTCAACCGCACCGTCGGCACCATGCTCGGCTCAGCAATCACGACGGCTCATGGTGGGGCGGGCCTGGCTGACGGCACCATCTCGCTCAACTTCCGCGGGTCCGCGGGCCAGAGCTTCGGGGCCTTTGTGCCCGCCGGGGTCACGATGACGTTGGAGGGCGACGCCAACGATTACGTCGGCAAGGGTCTCTCCGGCGGGCGAGTGATCGTGCGCCCGGACCGCAACGCGACGTTCGCTGCGGAGGACAACGTGATCGCTGGCAACGTGATCGGCTACGGCGCCACCAGTGGCGAGATCTTCCTGCGCGGCTTGGTTGGCGAACGCTTCTGTGTGCGCAACTCCGGAGCCACCGCCGTGGTGGAAGGCGTCGGCGACCACGGCTGCGAGTACATGACCGGTGGGCGCGTGGTGGTGCTCGGCCCCACCGGCCGCAACTTTGGTGCCGGCATGAGCGGTGGCATCGCCTACGTCTACGATCCGGGCGACGTGTTCGCTGCCAAGCTGAATCGCGACATGGTGCAGTTGCAACAACTTGACGATTCGGACCGTGAATTCCTGCGGGCGACTGTTGGGTGCCACGCGTCGCTCACCGGCTCGCCGGTCGCTCAGGGCATCGTGGATGGTTGGCCAGCAGAGGCCGCCAACTTCAAGCGAGTGATGCCCATTGACTACGAACGGGTGCTGGGCGTGATGGCGAAAGCCGAAGCCGAAGGCCTCGACGAACAAGCCACGCTCGAACGCGTGATGGAAGCGAGCCGGGGATGAGAAATCAGAAGAGTATCCGGTCTGCGGAAGTGGTCGCGGGCGCCGAAGAGGCCACTAGAACGGAGGCCATCAGATGGGTGAGGTAACCGGTTTCATGCAGTGGACGCGGGTGACGCCCAAGCGGCGCCCCGTCGAGGTGCGATTGAATGACTGGGACGAGGTCTACGAGTCGTTCCCGAAGGACATCCTGAAGCTGCAGGCAGGGCGCTGTATGGACTGCGGCATTCCCTTCTGTAACAACGGCTGCCCGCTGGGCAACCTGATCCCCGATTGGAACGACCTCGTCTATCGCGAGCACTGGCGCGACGCGATCGACCGCCTGCACGCCACCAACAACTTCCCAGAGTTCACCGGTCGGCTGTGCCCGGCACCGTGCGAGTCGGCGTGTGTCGTGGGCATCAGCGGCGACCCTGTGGCGATCAAGCAGGTGGAAGTCGAGATCATCGACCGCGCATTCGCCGAAGGCTGGGTCACCCCGCAGGCCCCGACGGTTCGCACGGGCAAGCGCGTCGTCGTCATCGGCAGTGGCCCCGCAGGTCTTGCGTCGGCACAACAGCTCACGCGTGCCGGCCACGACGTGGTCGTCTTGGAGCGTGCGGACCGCATCGGTGGCTTGCTGCGCTATGGCATCCCCGAGTTCAAGATGGAGAAGCGCCACCTCGACCGACGCATCGAGCAGATGGAAGCCGAGGGCACCGAGTTCCGCTGCAACGCACCGGTGGGCGACGGCATCGATATCGAAGTGTTGCTCGCGTCCTACGACGCGGTGGTGTTGGCCTGCGGTGCGACTGCGGCTCGTGACCTGCCGGTGCCCGGCCGCGAATTGGCCGGAATCCATCAGGCCATGGAGTACCTTCCGTGGGCCAACAAGGTGCAGCAGGGCGACATGCCCGAGTC
>JAYVVY010000452.1:0-2783 GCA_043786575.1 Ilumatobacteraceae bacterium | reverse complement strand
CGCAGGTCCCAGCAGCTCGGGCACAGTGGCCAGTGCAGCGACGATGGGGCCGGGGTCGCCGCCTGCAAAGTACTGCTGCGCCGACAGTGGCGCCGTCGTGGCGTCAAGAAGTTCCACACGTGACATGGACACATCATTCCCCGAATTTGGTCGTCAGAGTGCCGTCGTGGCGGGAGTTTCGCGATTGTTTCTCAGGCGATGCCCTCGTGCTGGGTACTCTCGTCCTCGTGAGCAGCGAACGTGACCATTGGGAATCGGTGTGGACGGAGAAGTCGTTCGACGAGGTGAGCTGGCACCAAACCGACGCCAGCGTTTGAAGCGAACTGGTGCGCCGAGTGTCGGTGCCCACGAGCCGAGTCGCGGTGATGGGCGCGGGCGCGTCCGCTCTGATACTTGACCTTGTGCAGCGCGGCTACCAGTCGATCGATGCCGTCGACCTGTCGGCGGCGGCTCTCGAACAGTTGACGGGCCTCCTCGGTACTGATGCCGCGAAGGTTCGCTGCGTGTGCGCCGACGTGCGCGAGGTCCGCTTTGATGGCCCCATCGACGTCTGGCACGATCGCGCGACTTTCCACTTTCTGACGCTGCCCGCCGATCAAGCTCAGTACGTGGAGCGTGTTCGCGAGGCCGTACCGGTGGGCGGGCATGTCGTCTTGGCAACGTTCAGCGAGGTAGGCCCGGAGCACTGCAGCGGTTTGCCGGTTGCGCGCCACTCGGTGGAGGCCCTGTGCGAGCTTTTCGGCGAATCGTTCGAGCTGGTCGACTCGTTCGAGCGCGAACACACAACACCGTGGGGCGCGCCACAAGCGTTCACCCACGCACTGCTGCGCCGCCGCTAGAGGCCGCGCAAGAGTTTCTCGATTGTTTCGACTGCACCCCCGGGTCCTTCCGCACCATTGGCCTATTCTGCGGACACCCACTGAAGAGGAGCTTTCCCCCATGCAGCCAATCTCACGCCGGTCCCTGTTCGCCATGGCAGCGGTCGCAACGCCGCTCGCCTTCCTCGCTGCCTGCGGTGATGACAAGAAAGACGGCACCGGCGGCTCGACACCAGGCGACACGAGCACTGGCGACACCGCTGGCGGCTCCACGCCCGCTGCAGGCACGCTGACGGGCTCTGTCAACTTTCTCAACTTCACTGGCTGGGCGGGGCCCACCACCTACGCCGACTTTGCTGCCGCGTTCCCAGGTGCCACCGTGAACGAGATTGCGTTCGCGTCGAACGATGACACGATCAGCAAAGCCAAGGATCGCGCTGGCGACATCGATGTGGTGCTGGTGGACGGCACAACGTTCCCGCGGCTGACGGCCCTTGGTGTGTTAGCCGAACTGGGCGACGTGCCCAACATGTCGTTGGTGGCCGATCAGTACAAGGGCAACAGCTGGGACCCCACCAATGCCAGCTTCGCCCCCACCGATCACGGCCGCACGGGCATCATCTACCGCAAGGATCTGGTCACCACTCCACCCACCTCGTGGGCGGAGTTCTTCGAGATGGCGCCGGAGTATTCGGGAAAGGTGGCGATGCTCGACTACCAGGGCAGTGTGATGGACAACGTGTTGGTGATGCTCGGCAAGCCGGTGGGTTCCACCGATGAGGCAGATCTGGCAGCGGTGCTCGACGTATTGACCACGGTCAAGCCGCACCTGCTGGCCATCTCCACCGAGGTCGGCAAGGCAGTCGCCGCCGGCGACGCCGTGATGGCAATGTGCGACGCATACGACGCGCAGTTGGCGCTGACCACCAACCCCGACGTCGTGTTCGTCGACCCCAGTGAGGGCCAGGTCGGCTATCTCGAAGGCCTTGCCATTCTTGATGGGCCGCGTAACGCGCTGGCCGGTGCGTTCGTCAACTTCTTCCTCGAGCAGGCTAATTACGCGGCATTCATCAACAACGTTGCGTCGCCATACGTGCAGCCGGACAACCCCGACATCGATGCTGCCTTGAAGGCCTCGCCGGTGATCAACCCTTCCGCCGAGGTCGTTGCCAAGCTGAGCTATCACGTGTTCCTCGGCGAGGACCAACCGAAGTTCGACGCCGTGTGGGACGCGTTCAAGGCGGCGTGACCAACCGCGGCAATCGTCCGCACGATGCCACTCGCATGAAGTTGGGACCGTTGGTAGTTCCCGACTGGCTGTTGGTGGTGATCGTCTGCCTGATCCCAGTTGGGTACATGGTGACGCGCTCGTTCGGGCGCGCCAACCCGATCACGCTTGATATCGAGCTGACCGGCACGCTCGATCCGTATCGCACGTTGTTGTCCGCCATCTACCGGCCGGTCCTCTACCGTTCCCTGGGCCTGGCCGCGGTCACCGTCACGATGTGTCTGCTCATTGGCACTCCAGCTGCCCTTGCGCTCAGCCGTCTCAGCGGTCGGTCGCGAACTATGGCACTGGTGGCCGTGATGCTGCCGTCGTTCGTCAGCTTCACCGTGCGAATCTTCGCATGGCAGGGCGTGCTGGCAACCGGTGGTCCGGTCGAGTCGCTGACGGGTGCTCAGTTGCTGTATCGCCCACCGGCAGTGTTGTTGGGGATGATCACCGCGTACGTGCCGCTGTTCATCCTGCCCGCGTATGTGGCACTTGCGCGGGTGCCTCGCTCGATGATCGAGGCCAGCGCCGACCTCGGTGCGCGCCATTGGCGACAACTGGGCACGATCGTGCTGCCGTTGGCGCTCCCGGGGGTTGTCACCGGCGCCGTCTTGGTGGGTGTGCTGTCGCTGGGCGAGTTCATCGTGCCGACGGTGCTCGGCGGTGGAAAGGTGTTGCTACTGGGCAACATC
>JAYVVY010000451.1:0-18556 GCA_043786575.1 Ilumatobacteraceae bacterium | reverse complement strand
CCTTGAGGAGTCGGACGGCCTTCGACCGGTCACCGGAATGGTCCACCACGATGACGTCGAACTTTTGCCCTTGCAACAGTTCCTGCAACACCTCGCTGTCGTCCGGGTTTGCGTGGACGAGCGTCAGCCGCGCCGCGGCATCGCCTGCGTCGGCGCGGGTGCGTTCGGCCCATTCCTTCGACGACTCGACAGCCGTGACGGAGTTGCCACGGCTGAGCCACCACAGTGTGGAACCGCCGGTGCCCAACTCCAGTACGTGCGCATCCGTGGGAAGCACCTGATCCAGGAAGTCGGTGCACGAATAGGCCCACCAGGGAACTGGCGCTCCGAATTGCACCGATCGGCCGGCGCGTCGACTGGCGAGCCAGTCGGTCTGGGCAAGGTAGAACGTGCGGAGTGCGTGCCAGTCGAGAACAGATCGGAGGCTGCGACCGACTTCGACGAGCGAGCGTGGCTTTGGTGAGAGTGCCATCGCGGCCTCAGCCGGCGACCTTCAGAGCGTCCATACCGCGCGGCGAGCTGTCGCCGCCCTGCTGGTCGAGGAACCACTGGTACGTCGTACGAATCCCGGTGTCGAGATCGATCTTCGGCGCCCAGCCGAGCGTACGAAGTCGCGTGATGTCGAGGACCTTGCGCGGCGTACCGTCGGGCTTGGTGAGATCGAAATGCAGCTCCGCCGACGGGTAGACGATGTCGCGCACCTGCTCCGCCAGCTCACGAATGCTGAGGTCGACGCCTGTGCCGACATTGATGTGCATGTCGTCGCTGTAGTTCTCCATGAGGAAGAGACAAGCATCTGCCAGATCATCGACGTGGAGAAACTCTCGCATTGGGCTACCCGTACCCCAGATCTCCACCCCAGTCGCCCCCGACGCTTTTGCATCGTGGAACTTGCGGATCAAGGCTGGCAGCACATGGCTGGAGGTGAGGTCGAAGTTGTCGTTCGGCCCGTACAGATTGGTGGGCATCGCCGAAATGAAGTCTGATCCGTACTGACGGCGATACGCCTGACAGAGCTTGATGCCGGAAATCTTGGCGATTGCGTACCACTCGTTCGTTGGTTCCAGCGGGCCAGTGAGCAACTGCTCCTCGGTGATCGGCTGCGTGGCGTGGCGGGGGTAGATACACGATGACCCCAGGTAGAGCAACTTCTTGGTGCCGTATTCGTGGGCAGCGTGAACCACGGTGCCGTGGATCATCATGTTGTCGTAGATGAACTCCGCAGGCCGGGTGCTGTTGGCGAGAATGCCACCGACGGTTCCCGCCACCAAATACACATAGTCCGGGCGATTTGCCTTGAACCAATGCGAGACCTCGCCCTGATCGCGAAGGTCCAGCTGCTGCCGCGATGCCGTGAGGATGTTGTTGAATCCGGCCTGATGCAAGGCACGCACCACTGCCGACCCCACGAGGCCAGCGTGCCCGGCGACATAAATTCGAGCGTCCCGACTGATTGCAACCTGCATTACCGCACCTCCGCCGCTCAGGCTACTCAGCCTCGCAAAGACATCGGCGTCACTGGACAGCAACAAGAACCGCTCGCGTTCCTCGCTGGAGGGACACCGGTAAACGGGTGGCGGTGGAAAGGCTCGTTACACTTGATTCGATGCGCGCGGAAATCAGTCGGTGACGGGGTGCTGATCGACCTGCTCCAAACAGCGACCTTCGGGATCTACTTGCTGCTCGTTCCCGGCCTGCCGATCGGAATCCATCTGGCGCGGCGGGCGGCCAACTGGAGGCTCGTGCTCGCCCTTGCCCCGGTGTTCTCACTCAGCGTCAACTACGTCCTCTTGTCCACCCTCAACGTCGTTGGAATTCGGCCCAACCTTGTTGTATTCGGCGCAGTCCTCGCCGTTGCCACCGTGGCTCTGCAGTTTCGGGTGGGCGCGCCGTCGCTCGCAGAACTGAAGGTGCTCGCCAAGGAGACGTCACCGATCCTGCCGGCAATGGTGATCGGTGCGGCGATCTGGCGCCAAGCGTTTGCCGGCTATCTGTTCGTCGCCCCCAACCAGGACGCGCTCAACCACAACCGCTGGATTGCTCGCATCGCCGAAGTGGGTTCGGCTCTCACTCCGGACAGCAACATCGACAGCCCACTTCAGAAACTCGGGACGGGGACTGGCTTCTATCCGTTTGCCTGGCACACCACGGTGGCCGTTGCGTCAAAGGTCAGCGCACTGGCGGTGCCGGCCGCATCGCTGATCTCTGTTGCGTTGTTCTTTGTCGTCGTGCTGCCCGCCGGCCTCAACGCCCTGGCGAAGGTGTGGTCGCCACAGACCCGTCACCTCGGCGCCATCGCTGGTGTCCTTGTCCAGCTCTATCCGTTGGTGCCCGGCGCACCGCTCTCGTGGGGCTCGATGTCGTCCTGTGTCGGTATCGCAATGTTGCCCGCCGGGGTAGTCACGTCCGCCTACATGCTGCGCGATTCCAGCCGCGTGTGGACACTGGCGGCCGCCGTCACCGCCGTCACCCTGTTCTTTGTGCACACACCTGAGGCTGCGACCCTCGCCGTGCTCGTGCTTGTCCAGTTCCTCACGATGGGCGGAGCACGACTCCAAAAGAACCTTCCGCGCGTTCTACTCGGAGTCGCCGTATTTGCCATCCCGGCCATGTGGATCTTCCGCAACTACATCTTCACCGACAGAAGCAGTCTGACGGCATTGTTCGGTGCACCCGAGCCATTCTGGGCGAAGGCCATCGGTTCGTTCTTCGCCATGAACATCAACGTCACTCTGGGTTTCTCGGTTCTGAGCATCCTGTTCGTGGTCGGTCTGATCGTCGCCGCCCACGACTCGCGAGACCGGTGGATGGCGTACGGCGTTCTGGCGCTTTTCTTGGTGTACCTGATCTCAGGGTCTGGCACCGGCTTTCTGAACCACTTCAGAATCTTCACGGCACCCTGGTACGCGTCCTACGAGCGCACGCTGTGGGTCCTGGTCCCGTTCGCGGCGCTGATCAGCGCGTATGCGATCGCTCGGCTCCTCCCCTCCAACATTCACACCGGACTCCTTAACAAAGTGGTCTTCGGCGCAGTGGCAGCGCTGCTGCTGGTCGTGGTGGTCTTCCAGCAGGTCGGGCGCACCGTCAACCAGATCCGTAGCGGGCCCGCACGCAGCGCGATGATCGGCCCGAACGACCTTGGCTTGATCGAGGAATCAAGAGCGCTCATCGGAACGGACGAGATCGCCCTCAGTTTTCAGGCGGACGGCACCATCTACCCGTACGTCTATGAAGGTGTCAAAGTGACCGCCGGACTAGCGCTTGATCGCGACGGGAAGCCCAGTGACGGCGTTCAAACCATCATGAAGGACCTCGGGCACCTGTGCTCCAGCGCCGCGGCGAAGTCAGCATTCGACAGCGAGCATGTGGCGGCCGTGTTCCTGGCCAAACGCGGCGTGTGGGGAGCCCCACTCTGGACGGAATCCGAAGCCCGATCCCTGGAAGGCTTGGACGTCGTGCGCGACGGTGACCTGTTAATTTTGCTCGTGCCAAACTTCGCGGAGTGCCCATGACGCTGGGCTCTTGGTCGGGGCGAGTCGTGGTGGTCGCTGCGGCACTGATCGGCACCAACCTGGCCCGCCAGGACCAGTCATCAGCCGAACTCTCGCGCTTTGTCCCAATCGTCGTCACCCACACCAAGCCCGGCGAGATTCGCGCGTTCGCCGGGCGTCCCGGAGCCATCGACCAAGTCAGCGATACGCCCGAGGGTCTGCTGGTCGAGGGCTGGATCAGCGAGGAGGTGGACATCATCCAACTGGTGGTCGCCCCCGCAGAAGCGCTGTCCAGGCAGAAGGTGCTACTGCTCGGCCGTCCCGACGTCATGATGGCTGGCGGGCCGCGGCTTTCCGGCTTCCGTGTGGTCGTCGCTGAGCTGGAGAAGTCGTCGGTGGCGTGCATTACCTTCGAAGGACCTCTCGGTTCCGAAGTGTTGTGGTCACGCGGAGCTTCCTGCGGGTGACCACGCCGGTGTTGCGCCGCGTTTCGTCTGACCACAGACTCAGGTTGAGTCCACCGGTACACGCTACGATTTCTCACCGCCCACCGACGGCCGGGCCGTGCCCCACCGCAAGGTCTGCACTCTCACACCGCATCGGGACAACCACCACGGGATCGACGACATGAGTAAGCAACTCGTCCAAGGCATCATCATCGGAGCCAGCAGCATCCTCTTTGGGGTCGTCGTGTACCTCCTGGCACGACGACACGCTCTCAGTTTCCGCTACGCGGTGGGCTGGCTCGCGCTCCTCACTGTTGGCGCACTCTCCAGCGTGCTCATCCCAGCCGCGCAACCGTTGGCCGACTTTGTGGGCGTGACACCAGGGGTCATTGTTTCGGCGGCCGGAGTGTTCACTCTGTTGGGCATCTGCGTACAACTTTCAATCAGCATCTCAGGCTTACAGGAACATGTCCGTACCCTCTCGGAAGAGATCGCACTGCACAACGCGAGCGGTGGCGAGCATGCCCCACACCTCTAAAACGCTCGTCGTCATTCCAGCGTGGAACGAAGCAGCCTCGGTCGCAGATGTTGTGCTCTCGGTGCGGGCGGCGGGGTTCGACGTGCTGGTGGTCAACGACGGTTCAGGCGACGACACGTCAGCCCTCGCCGTATCCGCTGGTGCGGTGGTCGTCGATCTCCCCTTCAACATGGGCGTCGGTGCGGCGCTCCGTTGCGGCTTCAAGTACGCGGTCCGCTCCGGATACTCAACGATCGTGCAGTGCGATGCCGATGGCCAGCACCCGGTCGAGCACATCAAGGCGCTCCTTGCGGCAGCCGACGAAAGCGGCGCCCATATGGTGATTGGCAGTCGGTTCGCTGCCGACTCCGGCTCGTCGATGGCACTGCATCCGGTTCGACGCCTGGCAATGTGGACACTGTCGTCGTCAGCGTCGCGCGCAACTGGCACGACGATCACCGACGCCAGTTCCGGGTTCAGGGTGATTCGTGGCGATCTGCTGCGACAACTTGCCGTGCACTTGCCCACGTACTACCTCGGCGACACCTACGAAGCAGTGATTGCCGCCGGCCGCGCCGGCTACCACGTTCAGGAGATTCCCGCACCGCTGGCCCCCCGACTGCATGGCGAGTCGTCCGCAGGAACACTGCGGGCCGCCAAACTCACCGCCCGGGCGTTTGTCACAGCGGCGATGCACATCCACCGACGGCTGGACCCTCCGAGTGCGTCGATCGCGCAGGGACAGACCTAGCTCGACGATGCGCCCAGTCGGCGGTTCATTCTGGCGCCGGCGAACAGAATGACGCGGCGCAACAACGGTTCCCACACGACGCTGACCGGGCGTAGCGCCCGCGGGAGAAACTGGCGCCGGATAGCACTGGCCTCCGTCACCGAGCCCTTGCGGCCACCAACGGAGAGCGAGCCGTCATGCCACCGAAACTCAGCGAGCGTCGTGTTGACGAAGACCAGCTTTCCGCGCTGAGCCAGCCTCAGGAACAGGTCGAGGTCGAACGCCCACTTCCATGACTCGTCGAGGCCACCGATGGAGTCGAAGACGCTCCGGTCGAAGAGCGAACCCGGTTGGGGAATCAGCTGCGGGCCGACACGCATCAGAGGAGCTGCCCATCGCCCGCTGGAGTTCAACCACAACTCGCGTCCTTCAGCATCGATGTATCGGCAACCGCCGTAGACGAAAACGGCACTCTCCCGTCGCAAAGCGGCTGCTGCAATCATGAGCGAATCCGGCGTCAGGCGGTCGTCGTCGCCGAGCCAGGTTGCATACCGAACAGACGCGGGAAGCGACTTCATCCCGGCGTTGATGGCAGCAGCGAGGCCAGATCCGACGTCGTCGATTTGAGCATCTACGAGCGCACTCACCGCCGAGTCAATGTGGGCGCCGGGTGGCCGAACGACGACCAGGTGGCATTCCCCGGCCCTGCGGATCGAGGCAACACATTCGGCGAGGAACTCGGGTCGGGTGCCCAATGTCGGAACGACGACCGCCGTAGTGCTCTGTCCGCTGTCTGTCACTTCCGCCCCTTCTGGCCGTAGAGGATCGTAGCCACGACACCTGGTTTCGCATTCCAAACAACTGATGAGACGGGCGCCCGAAGGTGCGCGACGGGAATGCACGAGCGACCAAGCAAGGCTCGTTGCGATAACCTAACGGCCCAATCGGGCGGATTCGGTGTGGCGAGCTCGAGCCAGTTGACGACATTGGAGAAGTAGTTGAGCCTGCAGCCGTTGGTCGCCTTTACGATTGTTGCGCACAACTACATCCCTCGCGCTCGCATCCTTGCTGAGTCCTTTCTCACACACCATCCTGAGAGCGCCTTTCACATCGTCGTGATCGATCATCCGCTCAGCGTTGGGTTACGCAGTCGCGACGACGCCATGTTGGTGCCTGTTTCGGACATCGACTTCGGCGACGAGGGCTACGCGAACATGGCGACGGCCTACGACCTCACCGAGTTTGCGACGTCAGTGAAGCCCTATGCGTTGCGGCACTTCCTGCGTCACAACGACTGTGCGCTGTATCTCGACCCCGACATTCAGGTCTATGCACCGCTCGACCCCCTCGTCGAGGCGACGCGTCGCCACGGAATCTCACTGACGCCTCACGCCCTGCAGTCAATGGCCCGCGACGGCAACCAGCCCAGTGAGGCCGGAATCATGATGGCCGGCATTTACAACCTGGGATACATCGGGGTGGCCACCACCGCCGGGTCGGGTGCCGCGTTCCTGGAGTGGTGGTGCACCCGCCTTCGTCGCGACGCCATCATCGATCCGGCGAATCATCTCTTCACCGACCAGCGCTGGATAGATCTCAGTGTGCCGATCTTTCAGCCCCACATCGAACAGAGTCCCGCTTACAACGTTGCGTACTGGAACCTCGACCAGCGCCCGCTCTCGGAGCGTGACGGCAAATTCTTCGTGGGCGACGAACCTCTTCGCTTCTTCCACTTCTCTGGCTACGACCACAATCAACCGCACTGGATCAGCAAGCACCAGCCCACTTCGCCTCGTGTGCTGATGAGCTCTAGTCCGGTGCTGGCATCGTTGTTTGCTGAGTACGCCGCCCGTCTGACCGCGCTGACCGACGAGGAGTCCACGACCCCTTACGGTTGGAATGAAGCAATGCCGGGCATGCGCCTCACGCCATCACTCCGACGCATGTTCAGGGATGAGCTGTTGCTGGCCGACAACGCCAAGGGCAGCTATCCCCCGTCCCCGTTTCACGAGGGTGGCGCTGAGCGCTTTCTGAAGTGGTTGAGCGAGCCTGCGCCGTACTCGTCCTCATTGATCCCGCGCTACCTGCTTGATGTCTGGCAGCGGCGCGGAGATCTGCGCGTTCACTGCGCCGACGCCGAAAACGGCGACTTCACCAGGCTTCGGCAGTGGGTTCGTAATAGTGGTGCCGCAGAGTCCGAGTTGCTGGCACTCACTGGCTGGCTCGGCGACCAGTCCGACGCCACGGCCGCATCTGCACCCGCATCCACCCGCGAAACGTCTCAGCCATCGACGCACGGTGTGAACATGATCGGCTACCTCACGTCCGAGGTCGGGGTGGGTGAATCTGCTCGACTCACGACGTCGGCGCTGCTGGCCGCCGACGTGTTGGTCTCCACCGTTGCTTCCAACAGCACCCTCAGCCGGCGCGAGCACGAATTTCAAATCGACGGAACCATGCCGTACGACACTGTCGTGATGGGCGTCAACGCCGACCAAGTCGCGGCCGTGCAGCGTGACATCGGAGTGGAACAGTTTGCCGGTCGGTACACGATCGGCCAGTGGTTTTGGGAGCTCGAGGAGTTCCCCGCGCACCTTCACTCGGCATTCGACCACGTCGACGAGATTTGGGCAGCCACGAAGTTCATCGCTGACGCAGTTGCTGCGGTCGCCCCCCGATCGGTCGTGGTCACCCATATGCCGATTCCACTGGTGACGCCGGTCGCCAACCCACTGCGCGACCGAGCGAGTTTCGGAATCGGCCCGGGGTTCATGTTTCTCTACTCGTTCGACATGTTGAGCGTGCTCGAACGAAAGAACCCGTGGGGCGTCGTCGAGGCCTACCGTTCGGCGTTCGGCCCCGACGACGGGGCGCTGCTCGTCCTCAAGACGATGAACGGCAACTTCGATTGCCAACGCCTGGAGCAGCTGCGCTGGGAGGCCCGCGACCGGAAGGACATCTTCGTGATCGACGAGACCTTCGACCGCGCCACCACAAATGCCCTGATGCAGGCCTGTGATTGCTACATCTCGTTGCATCGCTCGGAGGGGTTGGGCCTCACCATGGCTGAGGCAATGTTGCTGGAGAAGCCTGTCATCGCGACGGGCTACTCGGGCAACCTGGACTTCATGACCCCCGACGTGTCACACCTCGTTCGCTGGACGCCGGGCAAGGTGCCTGCCTCCGCAAGGGCGTACCCTGCCGGCTCGCGCTGGGCCGACCCAGATACTCAGCACGCCGCGCAGCTCATGCGCCAGGTCGCAGACGATCCGGCCGAGGCAGCCCGTATGGGTCGCGCTGCTCGCGCAGCAATTGTCGATCGTTACTCGCCCAACCAGTGCGGCCTCGCGATGCGCGCCCGCCTGGAACAGATCTGGAGGAAATGAAATGAGCTGGAACCCGGTGAACAAAATCCGCGACCGCATGAACGGTGGCGTCAGCGCTCGTGTGGATGCGCAGCTCCAGTGGCGCGACGAATCAATCCTCGCCCGCCTGAATGCGTTGGAAGACTCGCTCGCAGCAGTGCAGCGTTCGTCTACCGCCCTGAGCGTGTCGACCAGCGATCGTGTCCGAGCCATCGAAGCGGCCGTGGCCAAGGTGCTCAGCGAGCAGCACTCAAACTGACCGGCCTGTTCGCGGGCCTACCCCAGCAGCCGTCCGCGGACCTTTTGGAAAAATGACCGCAGTGCGGGTGCTGGAGGCTCGGCTACTGGCGCTTGCTCGGCTGTCGGCGTTGGGACCCATACCGGGCTCTTGAAGTCGATTGGTCGTGGCGAGGCGACGACGTCGACAAGACCGCCGTGGGTGCCGAGCGAAACCAACAGGCTGTCCACGTCGTGGTCGGTGAGCAATGGCGTGACGACTGCCAGATGATCGATCGACCACAAGAACTCGTAGCGCTCGCGCATCCACGAGATCAGGTCCTGCGGCAGCGTCCGGCCGTAGCGCCACAGACAGAACGGATTGAGCTCCGCAACGATGACCGGTGAATGCGCCCGCACGGTTTCCTCGGCGCCCGAGAGCACGGTCAGCTCCGAGCCCTCGGTGTCCACCTTGAGAAAATCCAGCCGGGTGAGGCCGTACTCGTGCATCATTGCGTCAACTGTCGTCTGCTGCACCTGATAGCTGCCGCCCTTGTCGTCGACGTAACCCCAGGCACCCCCTTGCGGGTGGGCATGGTAGCCAGCAGTCCCGACTGTGGCGCCAACCGCCGCGTTGACCACCGTGATGTTGGTCATGCCATCGGCAGCGCACGTCAGCTGCAGGCCCGCCTGCATCGCTGCGCTGGCCTCCACCGACAGCACCCGTCCCTGCGGAGCGATCTGGCCCAGCGCTGCCGACACCACGCCCAAACATGCGCCCAGATCGATGGCAACGCCGTCGGTGGGCAGTGTGAGCAGCGCGACGCTGACAGCAGGCTCGAAGTTGTCGTCAGCGGCCAAGCGGCTCTGAAAGTACAAGTCGTCGAGGCTGGCGGTGACCTCTACCAGCACACCTGATGCCCTGGTCGGTCGTCGAACCAGCTCACGCTCGGGTGCTACCTCACTCATGCTCATGGCCTCGGAGTGTAAAGGACGATTCCTCCGAGCACGGTGCGGTCGTAGTGGTCCGCCGGCATCCGAAGTTGCGCCGTGTCCTCATCAGCGAGGGAGAAGAGGAAGGCCACCTGCTCTGGTGGCGTCGACTCCACGAGGCGCTGCGTGTTCGGCAACAGCACGACGTACGGGTTACCTGCGACCGAGACTCGAATTCGTCGATCACTCACCAGCTCGATCGGAAACACGTACCAGTAAAAGCCGGACAGCCGATCAATGTCCTTCGCTTCGAGAAAGGCCGCGATGTCGCGGAACTCCGCGTTCGGATCGCGAAGGTCGGTGCCCGTGTCGCTCACTAGGAACGGCACGGCGAACAATCCCACCCAGGCGGCCAGGGCCACCTGCGCACAGCCACGCCTATCGGGTAGCAGGTTGTCTGAACCGATCGCGAGCGCCATCACCACAAATGGGAACGTGATGATGGCGTATCGCCCATCCAGCACGTAGGTGGTGTTGGTGAACATCGCCATGATGCCCCAACCGACAACGAGCGGTGCCGTCATCACCGGCCACAAACTGCGATTGGTGCGCCACAGGACAACCGCTCCGTAGACGACTACGGCAAGGAGCACCAGCCCGAGTGCAACAGATATCACTCGACCGAATATGTAGTCGCCGTCGTAATTGCGCAGCCCGTAGGCCCGCGGCACCAGGCCTGTCACGAAGCGAGCCAGTCGGTCGAGGGGACCATCCGTCGCCGGAGCCGGTTGCGTCAGCGACGGCCATCCGTTTTTGGCGTTCCACAGCAGAAAGGGACCATTCGCCAACACCGCACCGGTGAGAGCGGGCAACCACCAGGTACGGATATGCCGAACGAACGTCCACGCCGGAACCGCGATGACAGGCAGCAGTACCGCCACGAACATCGGGTGCAGATAGAAACCGAACCCGGCAAGCGCGCCCGCCAGTCCCGAGCGCCACGCCGTCGGTGCGCCGGCGTCCGTCGCATTCGCCCGAGCGGCCTCCAACAACAGCACGACGGCCAGGGTTGTTGCGATGACCAGCGCCATGCCACTGGCGTAGCTCTGGTACGCACGAGTGGAGATGACGGCCAACGAACCAGGCGCGAGCCACAGCAATCCGCCGGCCAGCAGTGCGGCGCGGTCAGTGCCGAGCCGCCGAACGACGGCTACCAGCATGAAGGATGCCGCAGCCCACGCCAGGCTCGGAAAGAGTTTGAGCAGCAGCGCGTTCTGCCCGAAGATTGCCGTCATCGGCGTCATCAGGTAGCTGTCGAAGGGTGACGTGTAGACCAGGCCAGGAATCACGATCGGGAAGTGACCCTCGAGGATGGCAGCGGACTGCAGCCCCGTGTACGACTCGTCCGCGGACAGCTGACCACGCGAGGTGTGAATGATCCACAGGCGGATGACGATGCCAACCACGAAGAAGGCCACCGTCCACGGTGACTTCAGCAAACGGAGCGTGCTGCGACGCTCGTCGGCGGCCACCGTCGGGCCAGGCAGCACCAGCTCGGAGGTCACCATCGGCGCCAGTGTAGAGCCCGCCCCTTCACCCGGGCGAGCACCCGCCAGGGTTAGACTTCGCCGCCCTGTACCCGACACACGCAGATCCAGGAAGACTCATGACTCGCATTGCAATCATTGGTACGGGATACGTCGGCCTGACGACTGGGGTGTGTTTTGCGCACCTTGGG
This sequence comes from Ilumatobacteraceae bacterium, assembly GCA_043786575.1. Lineage (GTDB taxonomy): Bacteria > Actinomycetota > Acidimicrobiia > Acidimicrobiales > Ilumatobacteraceae > UBA668. Next base: position 7,120 of record JAYVVY010000451.1, on the reverse strand, counting down.
CACGATGTCGTGTGTGGCGACATCGATGCGGACAAGGTGGCTCGGCTCACTCGTGGCGAGGTGCCCATCGTGGAACATCGCCTCGACGAATTGCTCGCCGAAGGCCTGCGCAATGGCAACCTACGGTTCGTTGTCGGGGCCGCGGCCGCGGTCGCAGACGCCGAGATCGTGTTCCTCTGCGTGCCGACGCCGCAGGGCGACGATGGCTCTGCCGACCTCAGCTATGTCGAGGCAGCGGCCGCCGAAATAGCGCCGGTCCTGTCGTACGAGAGCATCGTGGTCAACAAATCGACTGTTCCCGTTGGCAGTACGCGGGTTGTCGAGCGCGTCCTCCAGCGGCCAGACGTTCGGGTGGTCAGCAACCCCGAGTTCCTTCGTGAGGGCTCGGCGGTCGACGACTTCCTTCGCCCCGACCGCGTCGTCGTTGGTTGCGAGGATCGGTCGGCAGCCATTGCCGTTGGCGCGTTGTACGACTCGGTGCGCGCACAGGTCATCGTCACCGACCCTGCATCCGCCGAAACCATCAAGTACGCGGCCAACGCATTCCTGGCCACCAAGCTCAGCTTCGTCAACGCCATCGCTGCCATCTGCGAAGGCGTCGGTGCCGACGTCAACGACGTGATGGTGGGCATGGGCTACGACAAGCGAATTGGCGCCGAATTCCTGCGCCCCGGCCCTGGATGGGGTGGAAGTTGTTTCGACGGCGCTGAGACCCTGATGATTCGAGACCGACTCGGTGCCCGCATCGTCCGCTTCGACGAACTTTCCGGCCTGGAGATCGATCGCCTTGAAGTTCTGAGCTGGGCACCGGGCCAGATCATTCCCGAGTTCCAGCCGGCGCTCGTCGTCACACAACGCGACTACGACGGCGAGATGATCGACGTGCGCACCAAGATGGGTCGTCGCCTCACCGTCACCGCCGATCATCCCTTAGTGGTTCGTGACGGCGATGACGTGCGCATTGTCAACGCAGATCAGCTCACCACCGCCGACTGGCTACCTATCTCACTAGGGACGCCGCTCAGCGACGGCCTCGACGAGACCGCCCTCACCATGTTGGAGGCAATGCAGGACGCCGGGCTCGAATGGAGCCAGGTCATCATGCGGCTCTCGCGCCAGCAGGTGTCGACAGCCAGGTTGGCGGACTCCGTGCTGCCTTCAGCCCGCCGATGGGACTACCGCCGGTCGGAGACACTTCGCCTCAACGAGGCGGCACTGCTCAGGGTGTCGTTCAAGGACGGCCTTCTCGGCACGACTACCAACGGCACGTACGTGCCCGCTGTGCTGGAGATGGACGAAGCATTTTGGGAAATGATCGGCCTCTACCTCGCTGAGGGCCACATCTCTACCGACGGCGCACGCAGACGAGTGTGCTGGTCCTTCCACCCCACCGACGAGACACGCCTCGCCGAGTTCGTCGCCGAGTACTGGCGGGCACTGGGAACCAAGGTCACCGTTCGCCGGATGACCACCACGCTGCAGGTGTCCATCTCGTCACGGATCCTGGCCTCGCTCTTCGAGAACGTGCTCGGGCTGGGCACTAACTGCTACAACCACCGAATCCCCGACCAGATCTGGCAGGCATCCGACACGTCACGCCAGGCCCTGCTGCGCGGGCTGTGGGCTGGAGACGGTTCCTGGTCGTTGCTCAACGGCGGCCCCTCGGTCGCACTCGAATACGGCACTGTGTCGGCGGCACTCGCCGACGGAATGCTCAGGCTTCTTGGTGAACAGGGCCTGGTCGTGCGCCAGAAGATTGGGCGTGGCGCGCGTAGCACCGTCGACACACACTGGTTGGTGCTCTCCGGCGCCGAACAGATTGAGAGTGCGCAATGGCTGCTCGAGCCACACGAACGCGCAACTGTGATGGGCCATGTCAATGCCCAGAGCAAGCGAATCGCTCCGACCGGTTACCGAATCGACCGAAAGGGCACGGCGTGGGCACGCGTCGTCGAAGCCGCCAGTCGGCCAGCCAATCAGACCGTCTATTCGGTTGAGGTGGCTCGTAACCACACCGTCGTCACCACCGCTGGTCTCGTTGCGCACAACTGTTTCCCGAAGGACTCGCGGGCGTTGCTCAACATTGCTCGTGAGGCTGGTTACCAATTCGATCTGTTGGCCGGTGTCATCGCCGTCAACGACGAGCAGTTCGAACGAGTGACCGACAAGATTCGCGTTGCTGCCGGCGGGTCGCTGCAGGGTGCCGTCATCGCCGTGTGGGGCCTCACCTTCAAGGCCCGCACCGACGACCTACGAGACTCGCCCAGCCTGTCGATCATCAAACGACTGATAGCTGAGGGCGCTACTGTGCAGGCCTTCGACCCCACCGTCGCCGCCACCAAGCCAGGCATTCCGGCCGAGGTACTTGTGTGCGATAGCGCCGTCGGTGCCACCGCGGGTGCCCAGGTGCTGACGGTGCTCACCGAGTGGGACGACTTCCGCTGGGTGGCCGCTGCCGATGTCGCTGCCGTCATGACCGGCCGCGCCGTGGTGGACGGCCGCAACCTGCTGGACCGCACCGCATGGCAACATGCAGGCTTCACCCACACCGGAATCGGACGATGACGACCGCAGAATCCCAACCCTCAACGGGCCAGCATCACCTGGTTGCGGGTGGGGGCGGGTTTGTTGGCTCGCACCTGGTCGACCTGTTCATCGCGCGTGGCGATACGGCCACCATCGTCGACAACTTCTGCACCGGCCGGCGCAGCAACATCGCGCACCTGGTCGGCGACAGCCGCGTCAGCGTCATCGAGCACGACATCACGACGCCGCTCCCAGCGTCCATCACCGCCGGCCGCTACGACACGGTGCTCGACCTGGCCAGCCCGGCCTCGCCCGACGACTTCAAGACCATGCCGCTGGAAATCCTGGCCGTGGGGTCCACCGGTACCCGAAACCTGCTGGACCTTGCCCGCGAGCAGAACGCCCGCTTCTTCCTTGCCTCCACCAGCGAGGTGTACGGCGACCCGCTGGTACACCCGCAGCCCGAGAGCTACTGGGGCAACGTCAGCAGCATCGGCCCGCGCAGCTGTTACGACGAAGCAAAGCGGTTCAGTGAAGCCATCACAATGGCGTACCACCGCACCCACGGCGTCGACGTGCGGATCGTTCGCATCTTCAACACCTACGGCGAAAGGATGCGCCCACGCGACGGTCGCGTGGTCAACACCTTTGTGCTGCAAGCGCTGCGCAACGAGCCCGTCACACTGCACGGCGACGGCTTGCAGACTCGCAGCTTCTGCCACGTCGCCGACGAGATTCGCGGCCTGGTCGCAGTCCTTGACGGGGATCTGGTTGGCCCCGCCAACGTCGGCAACCCTGGCGAGTTCACCATGCGCGAGCTGGCCGAACTGGTCGTCGAGCTGACGGGTTCCTCCAGCGAGATCATCACCATGCCAATGCCCGACGAGCGTGAGGGCGACCCCATGCAGCGCTGCCCCGATATCACCTTGGTGCGCGAGGCATACGGTTGGCAGCCATCCATCTCGCTGCGTGAAGGGCTGACACGAATGATCGAATTTTTCCGGACAAAGGAAGACCTCACATGACCGTCCTCGTCACCGGCGGCGCCGGCTACATCGGCTCGCACACGGTTCGGGCGCTGCGGGCGCAGGGCCGCCCGGTCGTCGTGCTCGACTCGATGGAATTCGGTCACCGGTCCGCGTTGCTCGGAGCGGAGTTGGTGGTGGGCAACATCCGCGACCGTGCGCTGGTCACCGACCTGTGCCGCTCGCACGATGTCACCCAGGTGGTCCACTTCGCTGCGTACAAGGCCGTCGGCGAGTCGATGGAGCAGCCCGGCCGCTACTGGCTGAACAACGTTGCCGGCTCGGTCGATCTCGCCGAAGCCGTGCTAGCCGCCGGCGTGAAGCAGCTGGTGTTCTCGTCCAGCTGTTCGGTGCATGGCACACCCGCCAGCAACCCGGTCACTGAAGACGCTCCAATCCACCCTGAGAGCGTCTACGCCGAAACCAAGGCGATGGTCGAGCGCATTCTCGGTTGGTACGGCACCACCCACGGCCTCAAGGCTGTCAGCCTGCGCTACTTCAACGCCGCCGGCGCCAGCACCGACGGTGCCATCGGAGAGGACTGGAGCCGCTCGCAGAACCTGGTACCGCTGGTGATGAAGGCCACACTGGGCAAGAGTGGGCCGGTGCAGATCTTTGGTACCGACTACCCCACCGCCGATGGCACGTGCATTCGCGACTACATCCACATCGAAGACCTGGCCGATGCGCATGTACGTGCGCTCGACTACCTGATCAACGACGGCGCCACCATCGCCCTCAACGTCGGTACCGGTGTCGGCAGCAGTGTGTTCGACATCATCCACGCCACCGAGCGCATCAGCGGGCAACAAGTTCCCTCCGAGGTCGGCCCGCGGCGGGCCGGCGACCCCGTGGAGACCTACGCCGACGCCACCAAGGTGCACGCCACACTCGGCTGGGCCGCCACCCGCACCCTCGACGACATCATCCAGTCAGCCTGGCAGTGGCACGCCGCCCACCCAGAAGGCATGCCCGCCTAAGCAGCCCTCAGGCGGAAGAATCGTCGATGTGTTCGACCTCGGCGAGGTCGGGCCAGACTTTGGTCGCAAGATCGACGCCGTAGCGCACACGCATTCGAACGAGAAAGCGTTGCCGCGGTGTGAGGTCTGGGAAACGACGTTCGAATGCGGCCTCTTCCATCTCTGCCAACGCCGTATTGAGCGCTTCCCATTGCTCGATTCGTTGGGCGATTGTCATCGCCCGAATCGCAGCCATCTGCACGTTCCACGCCTCCAACGATGTGTCTGCGGGAACCAAAGGTGGGTTGCGACGGCTCACGACTGCAGCGTACGTGACGTCAGGCTTCGTCGAGGGCTCGCTGGCGATCGAGCCAACCGAGCAACACCGCCACCGCTCGCGGGTCGTGACGCAGGCGATGGCCGGCACCGTTGATCAACCGCAGCTCGGCCGAGCCGTGCGCTTCCGCGAGTTGGCGAGCGTCGGCGGTGGGCACGCTCTCGTCATCGTCGCCGTGCATCACCAACAGCGGGCGCGGCGCGAACCGGCGCGCAGCGTCGACTGGTCGAAAGCGGCGCAGCTCACGCGCCCACTCATCGAAGTTGGCCGGAAAGCCGGGCGTCCGGATAGCGCCGATCTCGCGGGCGTGCTCAAGAAAGCGACGCGGTTGGGCTGCCCAATCGTCGAAGTCTGCTCTCGGGCTGAGCAACGCAGCGCCTCGGACGCGCGGGTCGTCGGCGGCCACGCATGTCGCAATTGACCCGCCGGTGTTGGTGCCCACCAGCCACACACCGGTCGGGCTGGTCTCATCAATCAGATGATCGATGGCGGCACGCAAATCGTCGACCCAACCCTGCAGCGAGAAGTCGCCCTCGCTACCACCGCAGCCGCGGAAGTTGAACGTCATCGCCACCCAGCCCAGCTCGCTGGACACCCGGTCGATCAACTCCGGAAACGTGACACCGCTCTGGCGCGCATCCAACGGGCCAATGGGAAAGCCGTGGCAGAGAATGAGCCCTGAGGTGGGGCCAGGGCGACCAGCCGGCCGCGCCAGATGCCGCGCGAGCTTGAGCCCGCTGGAATCAAAGCTGCCGTTCACGTGTCGTTACTCGATGACTACTAGGACCGCGGCTTGCGATGGCGACGGGTCTGCCCCGCCGTCGCCGCTGTATAACCACGGTTGCGGGCTTCGGCCAACGTGTCGGGGCCGAAGCAAATGCCGATGTCGGCGGCAACGATCTCGTCGATCACCGCGCCGTCGGCCCACGTGTCCAGGTCGTAGACAAGCTGGGTGCGCTTGTCACCAAGGAATCGTGTGTGTTCGAAGCGAGTGGGCCGTTCCATTCAGCGAACGCTACTCGGACACACCCTTCACCACGAAGGAACTCTGTCACACCGAAATCGTACTTGTGCTCTCAAGGACTGCCCGCGGCTGCCCGCGGCTGCCCGCGACCTATAGAGGCTTGCGGGCCACCAGGAAGACGGACTGGCCGAAGGGCGGGCGAATCACGCTCTCCATGCGCCGGATCACCGGCACCGCGTAGCGATCGTAGATACGCGGCGCAGCGCCATCGGTAGGCGTGGCGCGAAACAAACGACAGAACAGCAGCCAACTCACCCAGCCAGGGGCGTTCGCGTAGCTGGACTGCACGACCTCAAAGCCGGATTGCTGCACCAGCGCCCGCAGCGGGCGCAGGCGATACCGGCGGTGGTGGCCAATCCGTCGATCGAAGTCGCTGTACAGCAACTGGAACGCCGGTACCCAGATCACCAAGTGACCGCCAGGAACCAGACGATCGAAGATCTGGCGAAGGGCTTCGCCGTCGTCCTCGATGTGTTCGAGCACATTGAACATCACGGCTGAACTGTGCACCGGCGCCAGCGGTACGTCACTCAATTCGCCCACCACAATCGACACATGTGGCACGGCTGCCACTGCCGCCTTCAGCAGCTCGGCCATCCGCTCACTGGGCTCTAGTGCGGTCACGTCACCCGACTTGGCGAGGAACGGCGTGAACGTGCCGCGACCGGCCCCCACTTCCAGCACCGGGCCGGCCATGAAAGGGTTGGCCAGGTGCAACAGCCAGTTCCTGTAGTTGACGGCAGACTCCAACGACGACAGTGTCGTGAGCAGGTTGTCGTCGGCTACCTCCGGCGAGGCGCGGTGGCGCATCCGAGCGAGCCTAGCGCCCGCCACCTTCGACCGCCGGGGGACCAACCGCTCCGATGGCTTCGAAGTACGCAAGGTGCGCCTCCACCACGTGCACTACATCTACGTCATCCAGAATCTCGATGCCCTCTGCGTCCGCCTCACCCAGCAGGTACCCGGTGACCGTGTCCTCGCTGATGACAACTTCCAGCGCATCGTCCTGACGGCGGTCGATCACGTTGGTTGGCTGCAAACCCTTCGCGTGCAGCCACCGCATGTGAAACACGAGCAGACGCTCTAGCTCGTCGGGTGTCAGGCGCGCCTGCGACTCCGCCGGCAGATACTCGGCCACGAACTCCAGCGCTTCCGCGGGAATGTAGACCGAGCGCGGCGCAACAGAATCGAGGCGACGGGCCTCGCGACCAACCACCACCGCAGCCATCACAAAGACAGCAACCGCCGC
>JAYVVY010000450.1:0-2816 GCA_043786575.1 Ilumatobacteraceae bacterium | reverse complement strand
GCAGCGGCCGCGAGCTGGAGCGGTAGCACCTCGACGTCACCGGTGGTACAGAAGGCGTGCACGCCGGGTGTTCCCAGCGTGAAGCGCACACCACGGCTGAGCGACGCTGCGTCAGTGAACGGCTGATACCAGGTGGTGGACGACTTCTCGCGAGTACCCCATGGCTGATGCGCACCTGCCTTGATGGCCATGACGGCAACATCTCGACGAGCCGCTTCATCGAGCAGCGCAGCCAGGTCGGCCGCGTACTGCGGGTTGGCCAGCGCCCCGGGGTACACGGGCAGCATCACCGAATCAAGGTCGAAACGGCGAACCGCTTCCAGCTGAGCCGCCGCCGTGCCGAAGTCGTGACCGGTGATTCCAACGAAGCGCGTCAGGCCCTCGTCGCGCGCTCGCAGGATTGCCTCGATGGCGGGGCTGCGTCTGTCGAGCTCGGCAAGGTCGGTGACGCCGTGAGCCTGGTACAGATCGAACGAGCTGCAGCCAAGCCGTGCCAGGGATGTCTCCAGCTGCGCGCGCAGGCCATCGGGATTGGTGCGGTTCGACTTCTCGCCGATGAACAACCGGTCGCGAACGCCTGGGACCAACGGGCCAACCACCAACTCGGCGTGGCCGTACGACGGGGCGATGTCGAGGTGGTTGACGCCAGCCTCAAGAGCGAGGTGAAACATCTGCTCCGTGACAGCAGGGGTGCTGCCCCAAAATGCAGCCCCACCGAGGATGGCTATCGACGAGTGATGTTCGGTGCGCCCGAGTCGGCGCGTCGCGATCTGTGGCATGGGGCCACTGTACGCCCGTTAGGAATCGGGCGCTCGGCCGACCCCTTTGACATTCGGGTAAGTGGCGTGCGTGATAGGAACGCGTCATGTCCTACGACAAAGGTCTTCGGGAGCTCGGCGCCGCCTGTTACGCATATCTGCAGCCCGATGGCAGCTGGGGTTGGAGCAACGCCGGCTTGGTGGTTGGCGACGGCGCATCGCTGCTGGTCGACACGCTCTTCGACCTGAAGCTGACGCGCGAGATGCTGGATGCGATGGCGTCGCAGACACTTGCCGCACCAATTGGCACGCTGCTCAACACCCACGCCAACGGCGACCACTGCTACGGCAACCAACTGGTGGAGGGTGCCGAGATCGTTGCATCGGTCGCAACCGCACACGAGATGTCAGAGGTGCCGCCCTCGATGCTGCACGCGCTGAACACGGCGCCAGGTGAGGTCGGCGAACTGTTCCGCCACTTCTTCGGTGCCTTCGACTTCGACGGTATCGACCTGACCATGCCCTCGCGTACGTTCAGTGGTCGCCTCGACGTTGAAGTCGGCGGACGCACCGTCCAACTGATCGAGGTGGGGCCGGCGCACACGCGTGGCGACACCATCGCCTACGTGCCCGACGCAAAGACCGTTTACACCGGCGACATCTTGTTCATCGGTGGGACGCCCATCGTGTGGGCTGGCCCACTGTCGAACTGGGTGGCGGCGTGCGACCTGATGTTGGGCATGGACATCGAGACCGTCGTACCCGGCCACGGCCCGTTGACTGACAAAGCCGGCGTTGCGGCTGTGCGCGACTACCTCGCGTTTGTCGACGGCGCCGCGAGCGCCCGTCATGCCTCGGGCATGGACGCGTGGGACGCAGCCCGCGAAATCGCCCGCGAGATCGGTGCTCGTGAGGAGTTCAGCGGTTGGGGCGAGTTTGGCCGCATTGCGGTCAACGTCGACACTGCCTACCGCTCTTTCGACCCCTCGTACGTCGCCCCCAACGTCGTCGAGCAGTTCCGTCGAATGGCCGAACTAGAAGGCTTTATCTACAGCTGACTGCCACGGAGGCCAGGCGTTGACTAGCGGAACTCGTCGGCGATCGGTGGGGGGCTGCGGCGTTTCTTAGGTGCTGACGCCCCCGAGCGCGAGCGGATGCTCTTGCGGACGGCGAACACCCAGCCGACCGCGACGCTGATACTGAAGATGGCCCATTGCACGGCGTAGCTGAGGTGCGGGCCTTCGCTGAGCTCGGGAAACGCCACAGGTTGCACGACGCCCGGCTCGCCCGGGTTCGATTCGAGCAGCTCGAGGTACATCGGGGCCAGCGGCTGGTCGAACTGTTGACCCAATGCGCCCAGGTCAACGCGGCGGATCTGAGTCAGCTTCTGTGAGCCGTCGTCGGATGGTTGGCCGGTTCGCGCCAACTGGCCTTCCTTCAGTCGGGCCAGCATCTCGACCTCACCTACAGGAGCCGCTGGCACTGGTGTTCCAGTGGGAACAAAGCCTCGATTCACAAGGATGAGCGTGCCGTCGGTCAGTTGCAGTGCATTGACCACATTGCGGCCAGTGGTGCCGCCTTGAGTGACGTTGACAACTTCGAACTGCGGCTCGCTGAGATATGTCCCGCTCGCCGAGACCCGTCGGTAGCTCAACTCGTCGGGCGGACCGTCCAGCAGCGACGTATCGAGCGACACCACGTCTGCGTTGGTGTGCTGGGTGACGCGACTGTTGAACGTCTGCTTCTCGTCCAGTCGACGTAACTGCCACAGACCCAGGCTGATCATCGCCACGATGGCGGCGAGGCACAGCAGGTGGAAGCCGATCCACTTCGGCTTCAGCAGGAACGTGTACATGCCTGGCCGACGGTAGCGGCTGGCTGCGCTCCCACCACATCGTGCGGGCGGTGAGCAGGCTACGGTCTGGCGCGATGGCACCTGAAGAGATCACTTCCGAATGGCTCAGCGAAAGACTCGGCGACGACGTATCGATCACCGGTGAACGACGAATTGGCGATGGGCTGGTTGGTATGAACATTCGCTACGAGCTGTCAGTGCCG